>DAOVGH010000083.1 GCA_030672485.1 Desulfobacterales bacterium
TCAAACTCTACGACCCCGTATCTTTCCGGGTCGCGTACCCAGTAACCAAATATGGTGGCACCCCCTTCGTTGTTTGCAGCTCTCTCGAGGGAATCCAAAAAGCCGTGTCCATAGAAGATGTTGTCTCCCAAGATGAGACAGGAGGGATGATCGCTGATAAATTCCTTTCCTATAATAAAGGCCTGAGCCAGCCCCTCTGGCTTTGGCTGTATTGCGTAGGTGAAAGAAAGACCAATCTGCTGGCCATCACCCAACAACCTCCGGAAGTTAGGGAGATCCTTTGGAGTAGAGATAATGAGAATTTCCCTAATGCCTGCGAGCATAAGAACGGACAGGGGGTAGTAGATCATCGGTTTGTCACAAATAGGAAGCAGTTGTTTGCTGACAGATATGGTGACAGGGTAGAGACGAGAACCGGAGCCGCCTGCCAAAACAATCCCTTTATGACGCTTTTTATTAGGCTTCTTGCTCATCTATTACGCCTTGAAAGCCACGTCCTCTGGGCGTGGATTCTTTACTTGTTTCCTCTAATGTTCCCGGTATCTGCCTGTTTCTATATCCTCTACCCAATCCATATTTTCAAGATACCACTCCATAGTCTCTACGATTCCCTTCTCAAAGGTAACCGAAGGTTGCCAGTGAAGTTCGTTTTTTACTTTTGAGGCATCAATTGCATATCTTCGGTCATGCCCCAGTCTATCGGGGACGTATTCTATCAGCTCTCTCCTTGGTTTTCCTTCTATTAGGCCAAGTCTCTTATCGAGATGGTCGCATATCATGGTAACAATATCTATATTCTGTTTTTCATAGTTTGCCCCGATGTTATATTTCTGACCGGGCAACCCTCTTTCAAGTACGACCAAGATGGCCGAACAGTTGTCTACCACGTACAGCCAGTCCCTCACATTTTTGCCGTCTCCGTATACGGGCAGCCTTTTTCCTTTTATGGCGTTATTGATCATCAGGGGGATGAGCTTTTCGGGAAACTGGTACGGGCCATAGTTATTGGATGAATTGGTGATAATGGTTGGCATAGAATATGTCCTGTAATAGGCATATACGAGATGATCTGAGGCGGCTTTGCTGGCTGAATAAGGGCTGGATGGATTGTAAGGGGTTGTCTCGGTGAAGTAACCTGTATCATTGAGAGAGCCATATACCTCATCAGAGGAGATATGGAGAAAGCGTTTTTTGGTTAGATCTGAGGAAGGATCAAGCCAGAACTCTCTTGCAGCCTCGAGAAGACAAAAGGTTCCAAAGACGTTTGTCTGTAAGAACTCCGCTGGCTCGTCGATGCTTCTGTCCACATGTGATTCGGCGGCGAAATTAACAACCCAGTCAATATCGAATTCTCTGAAGATATTCTGAACAGTCCCCTTATCACATATATCACCTCTGATAAATCGGTACCGAGAGGGTGCGTATTCCCGAACCACATCAAAAAGGTTGGCAAGGTTTCCGGCATAGGTGAGCTTATCTATATTGATAACCCTTGCGTCCTCGCGGTTTTTTAGAATAAACCCGATAAAATTGCTACCGATAAAACCACAACCACCCGTTACAAGTATCTCCATCACAGATCCCGATTACCATCTAGCCCTAAAAGGCCATTTGTGCATTAGACATCTAAATATAGCATATCTTTTTTAGAAAAACCACAACATATTGCATGAGTTTGAATAAATTAGGTAGGAGTGTTGACTCCTATTATTCTGTCGAAAATATCAAAGGCTGCGCACACGGCTGGATTATCATCCGGCAAATGAGCTGTTGGATCACCGTTCATGTCAAAATCGTAGAGGACATCATCTGTTGGAATGATGCCCGCCAGATTCAGTCCGTGTTTGACTATTGCCTCTTGCAAGGAATCAGGCAACCCATCCCGTACCTGATTTATTATTAAAAACCTCCTTACGACGTTTACGTTCAACTCATCCACCAAATTAGTGATGCGGCCGGCTGCTTCAATTCCCCTGATAGAAGGATCGGAGACAACAAGAAGGACGTCAACATTGTTCGTTGTTAACCGGCTTATATGTTCCATGCCTGCCTCATTATCCATAACCATATAGGGATAATTGGCTATAAGCTTTTCCAAATACATGGATAAAAGGCTGTTAGCGGCGCAGTAACATCCAGGCCCTTCTGGCCTGCCCATGGCAATAAGGTCGAAACCTTGTCCCTCAACTATAGCCTCCGCCAACCTCATCTCCATAAATATCTGTTTGGTCATTCCCTTTTGAACCACGCCCTTTTTCATCTCCTCTCGAGCTGTGCCCAATGTTGCCTTTAGGGGTACACCAAGAACCTCATTAAGGTTGGTGTTTGAATCAGCATCAACCGCCAGCACAGGGGCCTTACCGTTTTGAACCAGATACTTAATTAAGAAGCCCGCAACAGTGGTTTTACCTGTTCCCCCCTTACCAGCCATAGCCATTGCATAGGGCATTTTCTCTCCTTTCCAGTGCCAAGAAAAGATAATCTTCTACGGCATTAGGGGCATTTTAAACGATGAGCCTGTTGGTGTCAATGACGGGGAGTGATAGGGCAGGGTTCATATTTTTCCATCATTCTTGTCTTGACATTTTTTCTTATTACGGTAAGTTAATTAGCACTCGGTTGAGGTCATCCGTACCATGGACTTGGCTCCTGGCCAAATTCCAAGTGCTCACTATCTTTAAATAATTGGGGAAACTACATGACAAGGAGAGCTGATCAGATTAGAAACATAGGGTTGATAGGTCACAGTAGTTGCGGGAAAACATCACTGGCAGAGGCCATTCTTTACGATAGCAAGGCGATAAAACGATTAGGAAGAGTAGATGATGGTTCCTCCAGCATGGATTTCGAACAGGAAGAAATTAAGAGAAAGGTAAGCCTCGGCACGGCCTTTCATCCCTATAGCTGGAAAAACAGGAGGTTCAATCTTATAGATACACCGGGCGAAAATGATTTCCTTTCTGATACGAAGGTATGCCTTCAGGTAGCTGACGCCGCGGTTGTCGTTGTAGATGCCGTTGACAGTATCAAGGTAGGCACTGAAAAAGTCTGGGCCTTTTCCGAGGAATATAGTCTACGTCGGGTGATATTCGTTAACAAACTGGACAGGGAACGGGCTGATTTTTATAAGGTCATAAAGGAAATCGAAAGGGCATTTTCTATAAAAACAACACCTATTTTTCTCCCAATTGGAACAGAAAGTGACTTTAGCGGAGTGGTAGACCTAATAAGGTTAAAGGCCCATGTGTATAAAGATGATGGTAGCGGCTCGTTTAAAGATGAGGATATCCCGGATTCAATGGCCGAGGTAGTGGGTACATGGCGGGAAAAAATAATGGAAAATATCGTCGAGGCCAATGATGACATCATGGAAAAATATCTTGATGGACAGGAACTCAGTCCAAAAGAGATAGAAGAGACCTTTATGGAGGGTGTTAAGTCTGGCATGGTGGTGCCTGTTGTTCCCGGATCCGCAACTCTTAATATAGGTGTTGGGCACCTTTTGGACATTATTGATCAATCACTGCCTTTTCCAGGTGAAAGAGGAGCGGCTAAAGGGCATAGAGTGGACAGTGAAGAGGAGGTGGAATTTGATGCCGCGGAGGAGGCTCCATTTTCAGCTCTTATCTTCAAGACCTTAGCAGACCCATTCGCAGGGAGGCTCAATCTTTTAAAGGTTATGTCTGGAAAGATAGATTCAGAATCTACCGTGTTTAATTCAACAAAAAAGGTCAAGGAAAGATTGGGTCAGCTGCTATTAATCGAAGGCAAAAGACAGACGCCAATTGATACGGCTGGTGCCGGCGATATAGCAGCCGTAGCTAAGCTAAAAGAGACCACAACCGGCGATACCTTTTGTAGGGAGGACAATCCAATCGTGTTCACTCCAGCCGAGCCATTTCCGCCAACCATTTCCTTTGCTATTGAAGCCAGGGAAAAAGAGAATGAGGACAAAGTCTACTCTTCTCTGGCCAGATTGATGGAGGAAGACCCCACCCTTAAGGTAGATAGAGATCAGTCAACTTCGGAGATTATCCTATCTGGCACGGGCCAGATTCACCTGGAGAATACCAGGGAAAAATTAAAGAGAAAATTCGGGGTCGAAATCAACCTCAAAACCCCCAAGGTCCCCTATAGGGAGACGGTCAAAAATTCGAGAGAAAAGATAATCTACAGACATAAAAAACAGACTGGAGGACGAGGCCAGTTTGCCGAGGTACATTTCGACATCTTTCCCCTGAAGAGAGGGGAAGGGTTTGTCTTTGAAGAGGCATTAGCTGGGATGAATGTCCCTAGGAATTTTGTCCCGGCTGTTGAAAAGGGGTTAGTAGAGGCCAGGAAGAGCGGAGTTTTGGCAGGATATCCGGTTGTGGATGTAAAGATCCGGTTTTTTGATGGAAAATCTCACGAGGTTGATTCTTCCGAAATGGCCTTTAAGATTGCAGCTTCCATGTGTTTCAAAAAGGCTGTCCAGGAGGCTAGACCTATTCTTTTAGAACCGATTATGAACATGGAAATAACCGTTCCGGAGGATGCTATGGGAGATGTAATAGGTGATCTGAACGGCAGGAGGGGAAGGGTCTTGGGTATGGATAGCAAAGGCAAATACCAGGCCATAAAGGCTAAGGTACCCATGGCCGAGGTTTTGAGATACTCCTTTGATCTGACATCCATGACAGGCGGGAGGGGTAGTTTCCAGATGAAACAGTCCCATTATGAAGAGGTTCCAGCTCAACTGGCAGAGAAGGTAATGGCTGTCTCCAAGGAAGAGGGAAGATAGACATAGTGCATAGATGATAAAGGCAGGCGTATTAACCATTAGTGATAGAGGATTCCGGGGACAGAGAAAGGACAAATCCGGCCCCTTGGTTGCCGAGATTTTGACCAAGGCTGGTTACAGAGTGGAGAAACAGGGTATTGTGCCTGATGACCATGAAAAGATTGCAGAGTGTCTGACGGAGTGGGTTGATAAAGATGGTCTCAGGTTGATTGCAACAACAGGAGGCACTGGGGTGAGCCCAACTGATATAACTCCTGAGGCTATGGGCAAGATAATCAAATATCAGATACCCGGTATGGCCGAGGCTATGAGGGCTGCAAGCCTGAAAAAGACTCCCCATGCCATGCTTTCCCGGGCAATGGTTGGGGTAAGGGGGTGCAGTCTGATCATAAATTTACCGGGAAGCCCTGAGGGTGCAAGGGAAAACTTGGACGTTGTTTTGCCAGCTCTCGATCATGCGCTGGCCAAAATCGCCGGTGATCAAAGCGATTGCCGCTAAAGAGAGGGTATAGCCCGGTTAAGGTTGGTTACGAGCCACTTTCAAAGCTGGGTGTAACGAGGATTTCTACATTTGCAGTAAAGGTCTTGCCGGTTATGGTTATGATACAAAATCGGTTTTCCTTCAAAAAGAACATGATACTCTTTGGCGATTTGAAGGAGCTCAGAAAACGCCAGCCATCCTCAGGCATCTTGTCGGTAAAATAGTCCATGATGGAATCTACTCCCATCTTTCCAGAGAACGTAAGAAATCCAATTGAATATTCGGTTGTTTCAAAGACAAAGGATTTCTCCCTTTTGATCTCCAGTTGCCTTGGCACAGGCACATCCTTAAAATCATAGTAAAGAGATATTTCCGTTTCCCCAGCTTCTTCTATTAGTTGGGGTTCTTCTGTGGGGATTGCTCTCTTGGACAGGGTTTCCATGGCACATCCGGTCATGGATAGGGAAAAAAACATAGCGAAAAAGACCCGCATCAAGATTCTGTTCAATTCTCCTTTACGCATGCCCATAGCTCCTCTTTGTCTTTGTTCTCTATATACCACAATAGTTAAAGAGAAATCTATTATATTTTCTACCTTCCGGGTTTTCTTCTGTGAATGAAGACCTGAGGGTAAGACCCCACTTTGGCAATTAGGGGGAACATGTATCTGGCTTTCTATTCTTGCTGAAAGCTGAGTGCTGAATGCTTACCTTACAACATCAGGTTGAGGGCCCGATTTTTTGATCTTTTTGAGGACCCTGATATCGGAAATCCGAGTTGAGGGATATTGGCCGTTTTCATCTTTCTCAATATATTTGACCATATCCCAGATGGTGGTAAGGGCGATCGAGGTACCTATGAGGGCCTCCATCTCCACTCCGGTCATAGCCTCAGCCTTTACCAGACAGTTGGCCTCAATGAAGTCGTTTCCAATAGAGAAATTCAGCTCAACTGTATTTAGTGGTATCTGATGGCAATGGGGGATCAAGAGATATGTCTCTTTGGCCGCTCTCATGGCTGCTATTTCAGCGACCTGCAAAGGATCTCCTTTCTTAATCCGATTTTCTCTTATCTTTTTAACTGTCTCCGGTGAGAGGCTTATTCGCCCTGAAGCCAGCGCCTCTCTTAAAAGAACCTGCTTTCCGGTAATATCAATCATTCCCATGGTAATAAAAGTGCCTAAAGTTAAGGGAGTAAGTCATTTGAGTTTAGCTCATTCTTCACTTTATGCACTTACAAGTTTTTCTGGTAAGATAAATGGCCTTAATGGAGAGGGAGCCGTTAATTATCACCGTCTTTAGGCTTAACAGATGGGATCTTGAAGAATTTAATCCCCTCCTCTTTGAGGGTTTCCTCCTCTTCTGTTGTAGCAGATCCCCTTATATTTCTCTTTTTCGTTACGCCATAATGGATTTTCAGGGCCTCTTTTGCAAAGGCGGTTCCCACATCGTCAAAATTGTTTTTTATATACTCCATTACTCCCACAGCTAGTTTTTCATAATCAGGCTTAACTTCCTTTGGCTTTTCCTCTACCTGACTACTCTTGATAGCAACTGGAGAGAGTACCCTGGTTATACCTGTGTTTTTACAAGAGGGGCATATGATCATTCCCTTGGAATTCTGCTCGTTAAATGATTCAAGGTCTTTGAACCAGCCTTCAAAGCTATGCCCGTTAGAACACCTTAGGTCAAATGCAATCATTGTCTCACCAATGAGGAGTCTTGACCAACCTTTTCAGAGCGCCTTTTTTTCATGGTCTTCTTTTTAATTTTCGGTAAGAAGCCCTTTATCCTTTAATCAAAAACATACCACCCCTATCATTTGCTGTCAATGATACGAGATCCCCTTTTTGAGAGGTTTTTGACTCATAGGGGCCTCAAACCCTATTCCCTCTCAAAATGGATAGGCTTTGACGGGAGTGCGAGGAGGGTTCCTACGTCCAGCGCAAACAAATCGCCCGCTTCATTGCCGATAAGGAGTCTGTCGCCATCAAAACACACAGCCTCGCATTGCCCGGCTTGAACCGGGAAAACTGAACTTTTCCCTAGCAGGTAGTTGTCTTTTCCCCTGGGTCGCTGGAAAATCCAGACCGCCTTATATGTCAGAACAGCTAATAGTCGACCATCAGGGGATGCGTCGGCCGCTGTTACTGGTGTCTGGAAGTCAAATGACCCTATCCGGATGAGCGGTACCGCCTCCCTAGGTTGAGTCTCATTTACCCGGTACAGACCCGTATTGACGCCGTTTCTGGTTTTGCTCAGCAGGTAAATGCTTCCTTTGGCCCAGAACAAGGCTTCGCTGTCAAGGGCGGGAGGGGGGCGATCGGGGAAGTAGATCGAGATCTTTTCTGCCCGGGCCGTGCGTTGATCCTTAAAGGGATCGGGTTCCTCCACCCGGTATAATGTTAGCTTTGGTCGGTGAAAGATGTTGTTTCCTATGTCGCCAATGATCAGGTAGCCCTCGCTATCAACTGCAATGCCCTCCCAGTCCATATTCTTGGCACCAATGACCTGAATACCCGAATTACTTGTGGCACGGTTGTTGACCCCCGTTCCGTCTCTTCTAATGGCAAAGATCCTGGCTCTGTCCCCAGAGTCGT
>DAOVGH010000077.1 GCA_030672485.1 Desulfobacterales bacterium
AATATTCTATCAATTTCCGCCTGGATCTTTACTCGTTCAGGGTTATCCTCCCAGGCCTTCCAGTCCTCGAGGCTTTTCCAGGTGCTTATCACCAAGAATTCGTCTGGATCGCTTATTCCCTTTGATGTTTCACCGGAGATATATCCCCTCTGGTTCATGGCTTTCGTCCGAAGCTCCATCAAAAGGGGAAGCAAGTCCCTTTGTCTTCCCACAGCCACTTTCCTTGTGATTATGACCTTGATTGCCATTTTTCCTCCTTTCTAAGCCAGTGAAGCCCCGCCTTCCCGGCCCGTATCCCGCTAAGCGGCAGACGGGCAAACGGCCGAGGTTTGAGACTTTGCGATTGCGAAAGCTTTCTTGCCCTATAGATTAGCAATAACTGGAGAATTTATCAACATAGCTTTTTTTACCGTTTACGCCTGTGCGCGCTCTAAATGGCGGGGTATTTACATAAATCTCTTGACAGGCCCAAGGAGGCCATGGAATATGGATAAAAGCTCTGCCGGGACATTCACTAGAAAACATGATCAGCATATCCAAATTATACTGCGGAACAGTCGAGCCATCTGATGTGATCAGATATGGGAGGAACTCAATGAATCTCCCCAGCCATCTGCTCCAGTTTGCTTGTGATAAGAAACCGGTAGTCGTCTGGAATATTACCAGGGCCTGTAATTTGAACTGTATCCATTGTTATGCCAGGGCTGTGCATCTATCTGATGATAGGGAATTAACTACAGAGCAAGGCCTCGATCTGCTTGATGATCTTGCCGGGTTTGGTGTGCCAGTTGTTCTGTTCTCCGGAGGGGAACCCTTAGTAAGGCCTGATTTGACTGATCTCGCCAGACATGCTGTAGATAGGGGCATAAGGGCCGTCATCTCTACTAACGGCACCCTTATTGATGAAGAAAAGGCCGTGCTCTTAAAAGATGCTGGTGTTTCCTATGTTGGCATAAGTCTTGATGGACTGGAAAAGGTGAATGATTACTTCAGGGGGATGGAGGGTTCCTTTCAAGCCGCGCTCAGCGGGATAAAAGACTGCCAGAGGGCAGGACTTAAGGTAGGATTAAGATTCACCATAAACAAGCTCAATGTCGATCAGGTGCCCGGTATCTTTGATCTCGTTGAGGAGCTGGACATCGATAGGGTCTGTTTTTATCATCTGGTTTACTCTGGCAGGGGATCGGATCTGATCGATCAAGATCTTTCCCACGGAGAGACCAGGCAGGTAGTAGACCTTATTATCGAGAGGACCAAGGATATGTATGCGAGGGGGGTAAGAAAGGAGGTCTTGACTGTAGACAATCATGCTGATGGCCCTTATCTCTATTTGAGGATGCTCAGGGAAAATAACCCCCGTGCGGATGAAGTCTTAGAACTTCTCAAGATGAACGGGGGAAATAGCTCAGGCCAGGGAATAGGCTGCGTAAGCTGGGATGGTTTGGTTTATCCAGATCAATTCTGGCGTCAGCATTCCTTCGACACTATTCTTTCAAGACCCTTCAGTCAAATATGGTCCGACCTGACCAATCCGCTCATGGCCCAACTGAGGAATAAAAGAAGCAATGTAAAGGGAAGATGCGCCGGGTGCAGGTGGCTTGATCTGTGTGGTGGTAACTTTCGCGCCAGGGCTGAGGCAGTAAGCGGCGACGTATGGGGAGAGGATCCAGCCTGCTATCTAGCCGATAAGGAGATAGGGTTAGGTTGAGGGGGAAAATGAAAAAAACGGTTCTGTCCTTTCTTTCTTCCCTTAAGCTAACTATAGCTCTTTTAATTATTATCGCCCTTGCATCCATATTGGGGACAATTATTCCCCAGCAATATGAGGGAGGTGAATCCTTTCGCCACCTCAGTCCCGGATTAGTTAATGCCTTCAAGTCCCTTCAACTATTTGATATGTACCACTCTGTCTGGTTCATTATCCTGATGTGCCTCCTGTCTTTGAACCTGATAGTTTGCTCCGTGAATAGATTTCCCGGTTCCTGGAGGCTCTTCAGAAAGATACCCTCCCCTGACAGGAGTAAACCTTTCGAAGATCTACCCCCTGACAGGGTTCTTATTACAAAAAGAAGACGCAGCGAAGTTATTGAAAGGGTGGAAAGTCTTCTGCTCAGGAGATACAAAAAGGTCAAGAGAAAAGACACGGCCAACACCATCTCTTTCTATGGAGAAAAGGGCGCATACTCCCATTTTGGGGTGTATATTATTCATCTGAGTATCCTGATATTCGTTTCAGGTGCAATGATAGGCTCTTTGTTTGGATTTGAGGCCTTTGTAAATATAGCCGAGGGGGAATCGACCAATGTTGTAAGTCTTAGAAGGCAAAAAGGGGTCAGGAAATTGGATTTTACCGTGAGGTGTGACAAATTTTCTATTGCCTATTACGATAACGGAATGCCAAAGGAGTATAGATCAAATCTGAGCTTCCTCAAAAACAACAAGGCCATCTACCAGGGGCCTTTACTGGTTAATCATCCAGTAACAGTTAATGGTATCAGATTTTATCAGGCAAGCTATGGATCTATTCCTGGTGGTCAGGCATCCATCAGTATCAAGAAAGGGAATGGGGAAGCAACTACCATAGGAGTTAAACTAAGGGATTCATTTTATCTTAAAGAAGAAGATGCAAGGGTAACAATATCAAGGATAGAAGAGAATCTTATGTCCATGGGCCCGGCTGTGCTCTTAAATATCCAATCTCCTCGAGGTAATATGCGCCTCTGGGTGTTCAAGGACATAGAAGAGATCAAGGAAGGCATTCCCTTGCTCTTCAAAAAGGTCCCAAAATTTAACCCGGGTTTATTCAAGCCTTACTATTTCAAGCTCAATAAGATTGAAAGCAAATACTATACTGGTCTGCAACTGAGCCGTGATCCAGGTGCCTCCATTGTGGCAGTTGGCTCCTTTTTTATTATAATTGGGCTTATTATCGCCTTTTTTTCCTCCCATAGAAGGCTATGGGTAAGGTTGGATGAGCAACAAGGGGAGACCAGGATAACGGTAAATGCCACGAGTAATAGGGATCCTGTTGGCCTGAGGCGGGAGATAGAACATCTTTTAAGGCATCTTAGAGAGGCAGTGGTAGTAGGATGATTATCAATACCACAATCCTTAGCTGGGTAACGTTTATCTATTTTGGTTCATCCATCTTCTATATGTTCAAAATGGTGACAGGGAAAGAATTCTGGGGCCCTTTTGCCTCATTTATTGCCCTTGCCGGGCTCATTGCCCAGAGCTTTGCCTTAATCCTGAGGTGGGTTGAGTCATACAAGCTGGGGATAGGACATGCACCTCTTTCCAATCTCTATGAATCCCTGATCTTTTTTGCCTGGGCCATAGTTTTCCTATATCTGATTATGGAATGGCGGATCAAAACCAGGAACCTTGGCGCCTTTGTTATTCCATTTGCCTTCCTTTTCATGGCCTATGCCTCCTTTTCGCCAGATGTCAACAGTGGGATACGGCCGTTGATTCCTGCTCTGCAAAGTAACTGGTTGATAAGCCATGTCATCACCTGCTTTTTCGGATACGCTGCATTTACCATAGCATGCGGCCTTGGATTCATATACCTTTTAAAAGGACTGGAAAGAGGGCAGAGCTCAAGGCCTTTTTTGAGATTTTTGCCGGACAGAGAAGTCTTGGATGAGCTTTCCCATCATAGTGTTGTTATCGGCTTTATTTTCTTAACCCTGGGGATTATCACCGGCTCGGTTTGGGCTTACTCTGCCTGGGGATCATACTGGAGCTGGGATCCAAAGGAGACATGGTCTTTGATAACATGGCTTGTCTATGCTTCAATGCTTCATTCCAGATTCGTCCGGGGTTGGAGAGGAAAAAGAATGGCCATAATGAGCATCGTCGGCTTTGCCTCTGTGCTCTTCACCTATTTCGGCGTTAATTATCTCCCCGGATTACATAGCTACTTTTAAACTTTAGGAAAGGTCACTGGTCATTCGTCATTGGTCATTAGGTAAACGTGGAATTCCCTAACCATTTCTGTTAATTGCAAATGACAAATGACTATTGACTAATGACATACATAATATGATTAGATCCGTAGTTATCTGGATATTCGTTGGGGTAATAAATACCCTCATCTGGGCATTCCTTGCGATCTTCTTATCCCTCTTCTCCGCCAGTGGTAGGACGAGCCATTTCTACTGTGCTGTCCCCTGGTCAAAAATTATTCTCTGGGCCTCTGGGGTTAAGGTGGAAATAAATGGGCTTGATGCAATAAATAAGGAGAAAGCTCATATCTATGTTCCAAACCACCTCAGTTTTTTCGATATATTCGCCCTGCTCGCATATCTCCCGGTTGATTTCAAATTCATCTTTAAAGAGGAAATAATGCGGGTCCCAATCCTTGGCTGGGCAATGAGGAAGGCAGGATACATAAGTATTGCCAGATCCTCTCCGGCAAAGGCCAGGCGTACCTTTAAACAGGCGGTCGATATGATTAAAAACGGTACCTCACTCGTAATATTTGCCGAGGGAACACGCAGCCGGGATGGACATTTGCTGCCATTGAGGAGAGGTGCCTTTCAATTTGCTCTATCATCAGGCTGTCCAATTATTCCGGTAGCCATCAAGGGGACCAACAAGATTATGCCTAAGGGGAGCTTCAAGCTAAAAAAGGGATCAATCACGATTCAACTGGGCAGGCCTATTTCAACAATCAAATACAAAAGGGAGAATATGCCTGATCTTGTAGAAAGGGTTACGGGGTGTTTGAGGAAGATGTTGGAAGAGAAAAATTGATACTCCCTCCTTAGGTGTGATAATAGCCCTTTAATATTAAGTTCTTTTGCATCCGCTTCGACATGATCTGAGCTGTAAGGCAACAATCTGCACTGAAGTACATATACTCCAAACTAGACATGGTGATCAGCTGGTAGAGGCCTTCCCATATCCTCTACCAATAGATATCGAAGGTGTCAACGCAGGCTGAGGCAAATTACGACTAAACGCCCCCATGGGGGCGTTCCCCCAAGTGTCAACGTTTGGTGGTCCTTTTTAATGTCTTTGAGACTGTTAACCTTTTGGTGGACTTTGTGACTTAATAGTTGAATAGTGTCAACATCGTGAGATAAAATTCACCAGTATTTCGGTTCAGCGGGAAAAGGTGATGCTTATGAAGAAGATTATTATTTCTGTGATCCTGGGCACAGTGATAATCGCTGGCGGATATTTTTGGTCACACAAGAGTGCGAATGTGAAGACAGAAACACCGCGATGGTCCACCGTACGGGTCGAAAAGGGATCGATACGCGTCGCTGTTTCCTGTACCGGACAGGTGATCTCCAATCTCGATGTTGAAATAAAATGCAAGGCCAGCGGCCAAGTCGTAAAGCTGCCATTTGATATCAGTGATCAGGTCAAGAAAGGGGACCTGCTAGTCGAACTCGATCCGGTAGATGAGAAGCGCAGGGTGAAGCAGGCGAAGATCTCTCTTGCCTCCTCCCAGGCACGTCTCATGCAAAGCAAAGTCAATCTTCGGATTGCCCAAAAGAACCTTGCCATTGAGCGGAAAAGTGCTAAGGCAGCCTTGAAATCGGCGGAAGCT
>DAOVGH010000027.1 GCA_030672485.1 Desulfobacterales bacterium
TCCTGCTCTTATCGATACTGTGTCTTCGGTATTGAGCGAGGAAGATGATTCGTTGGTTTTTGCCGCTTTTCAGACACTAATCTCCCTTAACCCAAAAAATATAAAACAAATCACAATAGCACTGTTGAGAAAACATCCTGGGATGAGGACGAGGACCTTCGGTGTCATCCCCCAACTGGGTATGGTAAAGACACAGGAGATGCTTGATTGTCTAACACCCAAGGAAAGATATCAGGCACGGGCAACCATAGTTGAAACCCTTAGGAAAAGGGATAATGAGCTTAAGGCCCTTTTCTTGAAAGCCGGACTGGAAAGTTCAACTGAGGCGATAAGAAATCAATCGCAACTTCTGTTACAGGAGATAACTTGCCCCGGTGGAAGGACCGGTGATCTTGATAGGGTAGGCAATCCTCCTCCACCCGACAGTGGGAAGCATAGTAAAGGATTGACGGTGAAAGCCCTTTCCCGCCTTAAAAAGAGGTTTCTCCTGAGAAAGCTCGCCAACAGGATCCCCCTCGAGGATGTTGATCTGTCCGGCATGACAATATGCGATCTTGATCTGTCGAGAATAAGCTTGA
This sequence comes from Desulfobacterales bacterium, assembly GCA_030672485.1. Classification (GTDB taxonomy): domain Bacteria; phylum Desulfobacterota; class DSM-4660; order Desulfatiglandales; family B25-G16; genus JABXJZ01. The sequence continues at coordinate 579 of DAOVGH010000027.1, forward strand.
GCGATGTTGATTTTCGAGGCGCAATCTTAAAGAAAGTGGACTTTTCCGCTGCCAAGCTTTCTTATGTTGACTTCAGCGGCGCCCTCCTTGAGGAGGTAAATCTTGAGGGTGCCTATCTGAACTCGGTCAATCTCGGTCATGCATCTCTGAAATCCATCTCAGGCAGCAATGCTATCTTTTCAGCAGTGGATTTTTCGAGGAGCTTTGTTCATGACTGCAACTTCACAGAGGCCCAAATGAGGGGCTCGATTTGTGAGCGTACGCGAATCCTGGATTCTGATTTTTCCCTGGCAAACCTGGAGGGGGCATCCTTTTTTGAGGCCGAGATTCGAAATACATTGTTTCTGCTCTCCAATCTCCAGATATCTGATCTGTCCTACGCGTCGATCTCTTCCTCGGCCTTCTCGGGTTCAGACATGTCCATGGCCCTTACCTCTCATGCCGAATTCTCCGAAGGATTATCCCCTGAAAACGAGGTACAAATATCATCCCTCCATACCCCTTTCCCATCCATCTTCTTTGAGGGTGATCCCTTTAAGGGATTCCGGAAGGCATTTGATGCACTTATACTCGCGACGGAAATCAAAAAGCAAAAGAGGATTTTTCTCGAATACAATAAGAGAAGAATCGAGATAGCCATGGAGTCGTTCAGACCTGAGCAGGCCGATCTTTTTGAATTAATACCCCTTTTGATCCACACAGGAGAGAACCTTCTCCTATATGATGGTTATGCGGCTGATTTACCTGAAGGGATTGACAAATATGTACCTGCCCGTACCGCTCTCAAGAAGGTCAGGAAATATTTCCCCAAGGAGAGACTGCCGTCAATTTTGAGGAAGAAAGGGGATATCCAGGCCCTTTTTACTATTGGAAGTGTTGGCACAGTATCACAAAGTAAGGATTCAGACATTGAGTACTGGGTCTGTATAGATGCCGACGCTTTGGGCGAGAAAAAGATTAGTCAGCTCAGGATAAAACTCGAGGCTATTTCCACATGGGCATTAAAGATATTTCGCACCAAGGTTAAGTTTTTCATAGTGGACAAAGAAAAAGCCAGACAGAACGATTTTGGAAGCAGTGACAAAGAGAGCTCAGGTTCAGCCCAGGGAAAGTTGCTAAAGGAGGAATTATATCGCACCATGATCTTCATAGCCGGCAGACTACCTCTGTGGTGGTTGCTGCCGGCTAACATCAATGACAGGCTTTACGAGTATATGAATGAGCTGGCCTCTCTGCTTGAAGAGGAGTTCATAGATTTGGGAAACGTAGATAATATCCCTTTGGGTGAGTATTTCGGTGCCTCTATCTGGCAGATCTTAAAGGGCCTGACCAGTCCATACAAATCAGTCATGAAAATGGCCCTACTTGAAAAGTATACTGGTAAGGGAGAAAACTATCAGCTTCTCTGTGATAAATTACAAACCAATTATAACAGAGGCTCACGAGACCTAAGGGAAACTGACCCCTACATTCTTCTCCTTGAAGAGGTTCTCGGATATTATCAGGAAAGGGGTGATGAGGAGTCCCTTGTTAAAATTCAAACATCTTTCTACTCAAAACTGGGTATCCGGTCTTTGTACGATTTAAAGGATATGGTCTCTATAGACAAGAGGGGCCTGATTTTTGATTATATGGACAGGTGGAACTGGGATGAGAAAAAGATCCGGTACCTAGATCCGTCTCAGGAGTGGTCTTTTAGAAGATTAGTTGAGCAAGGCACTGATATAAACAAATACATGATCAAAACCTATAGAAGGATTGCCAGCGGTTTGGGAAAGGTGAAGGACTCCATTATCTCTCCCACTGATCTGACGATCTTCGGAAGAATAATTGCCTCACGGTTCACCCAAAAGAAGGGAAAGGTGGATAGGTTGATAATCGCCTCACCCGGGGAAAAGACCTTCAAGAAGCTTTTTATCAAATATGAAGGGCAAAAAACTGGCATTACGTGGAAGCTTATCCAGTTATTGGAAGTACCCCGGAAGGAAAGGCGGGAAGAAACCCTGAAGATAACGAGGAGGATCGAGTTCCTTGCGGCCTGGATGATAAGTAATGGGTTTTTTTCGACCGAAACATCTGTTAATCTCTATCCGAACCCATCCTCTGTATCAATTCAAGATGTGCAAGATCTTTTGAAAGAGCTGGCACGATTTTTCCCCAAGGAGTGGATTGAGGACATTTACCTCAAGGATCTCCTCGATAATACTTATGTCAGAAGGCTTCTCGTTATTCTCAATTTCAACAGGGATAGAAGGGAAAAGAGGATTTTCGAATATACGGCCATCTATGACAACAGCTGGGGTGAACGGTTTTGCCAGACCTTCTTCAGCCGGGAAGGACTTTTCTCCAGAGAAGAGGTATTGGAAGAGCTAAGAACCTCTCTTGAGCTGCCGTTTAAAAACGATGTAGTAAGGTTCTATGTACCTCAAAAGGCCCGAAAACATCTCTCCGCTGCCCTTTCCTAAATAAAGCCTCGAACAGGGGGCTGAGCTATTGTTTTGCCTGGCTCGCTACGGCCTCAGCAGCCCTCTTTGCAACCTCAGGGTCTCCCAAATAATAGTGGTTAATTGCCCTCAGATTGTCATCTAGCTCGTATACCAGGGGAATACCCGTTGGGATGTTAAGACTGACAATCTCCTCCTCGGGAACATTGTCGAGGTACATGACCAGTGCCCGCAAGCTGTTTCCATGCGCTGCAATCAAGACCTTTTTCCCCTCTTTGAGAGCTGGGACGATGGTATTATGCCAGTAAGGCAAGAAACGATTAACAGTGTCCTTCAAGCATTCGGTTAAGGGAGTATCCCTTTTTTCAAGATCTGCATATCTGGGGTCTTTTCCAGGATACATATCGTCATTTCTATCCAGTTCAGGCGGCCTGATGTCATAGCTTCGTCGCCATAGAAGAACCTGATCGGCTCCGTGTTTGGCGGCTGTCTCGGACTTATTCAATCCTTGCAAGGCACCGTAGTGCCTTTCGTTAAGCCTCCAGCTCTTGTATACTGGGATCCACATTAAATCCATGTCCTCCAAGATAATCCACAGGCTCTGGATAGCCCGCTTGAGAACAGAGGTATATGCGATATCAAAGGCATACTTCTCTTCCAACAGGAGCCGGGCAGCAGATTTGGCCTCTTTTATACCTAACTCGGAAAGTCCTACATCTATCCATCCGGTGAACCTGTTTTCAAGGTTCCATGTGCTCTGACCATGTCTGACAAGGACCAGCTTAATCATAGCGGGATACTCCTCTGCTTTTCCCTCTTGAGGGTAAGACTATTCACCTCCATAAAAGAGGAGGCTTTTCCAATTAAATATACCACCCAGGAGTTGTCTTTTCAAATCATTACCTCAATACCCTTCAAAAACGCTGAGGCCCTGTGCGCTCCCCGAGAGATATGCAAGATGTTTTTTGGAAAACAGACAAGTCACCCTTTTCAAGGTGTGGTTATTGACTTTCCTATTGTTGACATGGCTATAGTTAGAAAATATAATACAAGTGCGGAAGTGGAAAGCTCACTGGTGGGGCTCCCGGACTTCAAATCCGGTGTGTCGCGACGAAAATCGGGACAGGTGGGTTCGATTCCCATGCACTTCCGCCACGTAATATCAAGGACTTACGGGCCTCAGGAAGCCCAATATTAGAGAAGATTTCCGCTGCTTGGCTTTCAACCGGCAGACGGGTGAAAGAAGATCTGGCGATGAGGGGTGCACAGTTAGTCGCCTTGTGCTCCCGTTTCCTCTCTCAGTAAGTCCTCACCATATTTATCAATAAAAGTGTCAAGGTCCTTTCGCCAGTTGAGCAGGACGTTCAGCCCTTCCCTCTTCAATTGTCTGTTCTCAAGGATGGAATTGACCGGTCTTATCGCAGGCGTGGGATACTCCTTGGCAGCGCAGGGAACAACAGGGGTCTTAATCCCCATTTTCTCCAAGAAATACTTTGCCAACTCATATCTACTGCAATAACCCTCTGAGGTGGCATGGTAGATCCCTTCTTTTCCATTGTCTAATAATAGCTTGATCTGCCGGGCCACCCTATAAGACCAGGTAGGGGAACCGAACTGATCGTTAACAACACATATGGATTCCCGCTTCCTTTTAAGAGCCACTCTCAGTATTTTCTTCAGGAAATTATCTCCCCGAATGCCGTAAAGCCAACCAGCCCTGATAATGATATAATTTCGAGTGTTTTGCTTCACGGCCATTTCGCTCTCCATCTTTGTAAAACCATAGAAACAGAGGGGATCCATGGGATCATCTTCAAAATACGGTTGTGGTAGCCTCTTTCGGCCATTAAATACAAAATCGGAAGATATATGAACAGTCGTCTTATCATATCTGGCCGCTGCCTGTGCCAAGTTCCTGGTGCCTTCCACGTTAATTCTCTCAGAAATCTTTCTCTCTGTTTCACACTCGTCTACCTTGGTAAAGGCAGCGCAATTAAGAATGATATCGGGTGATAGTTGATTAATGGCGATTATGACCTTATCCCAACTGGTGATATCAAACTCTTCTCTATCTGGGGCAATGATTTCATAGCCGCTCTTCAGAACCTCCTTACACTCGCTGCCAAGTCCTCCCCGTGCACCAGTCAATAGAATCTTCATTTTTTCCTACCCCCCCAGCCTTACTTTACATGCTTAAGGCTTGATGTTTGAGAATACGTTTATGCCTTATCCATCGGATTGGCAAAAACATCCCTGGCCCTGTTGCTCCTGTAAACAACCTAAATAATTCTACCATTTTTACCACGTATTATCAATTCCAGAAGCGAAAATGGCAACTTGTGCAGGTCAGGCTCAGGTCTTGGATGAAAGCGCGCATACACTTCTCAGGCTGGGATAAAAAAATGAGAAGGATAGACGATAAAGAACAGGCATGTGAGAAGATAAAAGGTAGCTACCAAGGGCAGGTTTATGCTATGATTTCAGAGCGCGTATACGCAGGATAATGGATCATAGGGATGGAAGGAATGCAGCTCATTGGTTTTGGTGAAAACAATTCCATAAGAGCGCAAAAACAAAGGCGTAAAGGCAAAAAAAACCCGTTTAACGAAGGACCGTGGCAATTGGCCAATAGAATCTCTCTTGATCTTACGTATCTTTTTGACACCCCAGGCGACGCTCCCTCTATAACATTTGAGGATATTGAAGATATTGCACCGCAGGTAATAAGGGCCCATAGGATGTTAAAGAAAGATCAAGGAGATATCTATGACCATGGGATACCAATGACAGGCTGGCAGAACCTTCCCGGGGAGATAACACAAGAACATTTGAAGGAGATAAAATCCGCAGCCCGGGGTCTTGGCAGCCAAATCGATGCATTTGTTTCCTTAGGCATTGGCGGATCTTCCTTGGGCATCGAGGCCACATTTAAGGCCTTGACCCATACCTATTTCAATCAGTTGAGCCGAAGGGAGAGGGGGGATGTACCGGAGATCTACTTTCTGGGTCAGAACATGGACCCCGACTATTTCAGGGACACCCTCGATATGCTAAAAGGCAAAACCGTTGGAATGAATGTTATATCCAAATCAGGTACAACAACAGAAACCGCAATCGCCTTCAGGATCCTGCGTAACTTAATGGAGAAAAACTGGGGTCAAGCTGCCAAAAGCTTAATATACGTGACTGCTGGTGCTGCAACAGGGGCCCTACAGGAATTGTCAAAGCACGAGGGATATAAAACCTTCCCTATTCCGGACAATATCGCTGGCCGCTATTCGGTTTTAACAGATGCGGGATTAGTGGGCCTCGCTATGGCCAATATTGATATCGAGGAATTCGCCGCGGGATTTGAATATATGAGGAATGTCACAATGTCAGACGATCTCTGGGAAAACCCAAGCCTTGTTCACGCAGGGGCTCGGTATGCAGCATGGTTGAAAGGGAAAAAGATAGAGGTGGTGGCCACTAACTCGCTACCTCTATATGGCATAGCCAGATGGATGGAACAGTTATTCCCAGAAAGTGAAGGACATGCCGGCCACGGGATGTGGGTGTCTCCTTCCCTTTACCCTGAAAAGCTACATGCCAATGGCCAAATGGTTCAACAGGGAGAAAGAAACATTTTGGAGACCTTTCTCATGTTACGGGAACATGATAACAGGATTACCATTCCCCATGATAAAAATAACCTTGATGGATTGAATTTTCTACTCGATAAAGGTCAGGACATGAATAGCATTAACCGAACGGTTATCGAAGGACCTGCCTATGCCCATTATTTAGGGGATGTTCCCAACATGACAATTGAGATTCCGAGAAAAAATGCATTTTGCCTGGGAGAAATCTATTACATGATGGAAAAATCGGTAGCTATAAGTGGTTACCTCTTAGGTCACAATCCCTTTACTCAACCAGGTGTAGAAGATTATAAGAGGGCGATGTTTGCCCTGCTTGGAAAACCTGGATTTGAGCAAGAGGGGAAAGAGATCAAAGATAAGATCAGCAAGATGAAAAGGGTCAAAATCTAGCCTTCCATTCACCCATGCCTCCACCAACCCCAACATAAATTCTATGAGTCATCCACATGATAAAAAATATTGACAAAAACAGTGCCATGACCAAAGATAGACCAGTCTAAGATAGACCTGAACAAGGTAGGGGTGAGTATACAAAATGAAAAAGTCAAGGCTTAAAGGCTTAAGGCTCAACGGTTTAAGGCTTATAAAACCAAGGATTACGGTTGCACTGTCACTAGCTGTTATTATCTCACTCCTTCTTATCTGGCTGTTGATGACTATCTTTGAAGGCGAAAAACCTGAGGCTCATCTGGAACCAGTGCCGGAGTATTTGAGTAAAGGCATTACGTTCAATGTATCCGCTTCCGACCTGAAAATGGGACTGAGAAATATACATGTGAGTGTAAGACAGGATGGGCTTGTTATTCCCATACTAAGACGGGATCTTCCATATGTGGGACTATTCAACAAACGGGGAGTCCATAAACTTGAAGAGGAATTTACAGTAGATCCAAAAGAACTAAATATGATACAAGGTCAGGCCAGTCTTATCATTGAGATCCACGATTTCTCTAAAAGGAGAGGTGGCGATGGAAATCTTCTCCTATTAGAGCATAAAATGGTAGTTGACACCCTTCCTCCATCAATAACAGCTACCAGTAGAGGCCATAACATTACCATTGGGGGTTCTGGCCTGATTGTTTACAGGCCCTCATCTGACACCCGTGAAAGTGGCGTTTTGGTAAATGATCTTTTTTCCCCTGGCGTGCCCTTCTCCAGAGATCCTCAAACTGGACTATATATCTGTTACTTTGCCCTTCCCTACAATTCTAAAAAAGACACTACCTTGTACCTCTGGGCCAGAGATAGGGCTGATAATGAAACAAAAAGGGTCTTTTCCTGTTATATCAGGCAAAAACGCTTTCGCCGGGAAAAGATCAAGGTATCCGATCGGTTCTTGGATCATGTAATCCCCCGCTTTTCTCCTGATTTATTTGAGCCAGATAAAACCAAGGTTGAAAAGTATCTGCTCATTAACAGAAGACTGAGAGAGGAAAACCATGCTCTTTTGATAGATCTCTGCCAATCGCCCACTGAGGAAAAACTGTGGGACGGTCCCTGGATGAGAATGAAGAATGCTGCAACAATGGCCATCTTTGGTGAGCAGAGAACCTACTATTACAAGGGCAAGGCAATAGATGAGACCGTACACCTGGGTGTTGATCTGGCATCATTGGCCAGAGCTCCAGTTCAGGCTGGCAATACTGGCAGAGTTGTTTTTGCCCAAGATCTCGGAATTTACGGCCTAACAGTAGTACTCGATCACGGGCAAGGCCTATACACCATCTACAGTCATCTAAGCAAGATTGATGTAAATGTTGGTCAACTCGTCACCAAGGGAGATAACATTGGCATTACCGGCCAAACAGGTCTGGCAACCGGTGATCACCTCCATTTCGGCTTTATGGTGCATGGTGTTTTTGTAAACCCTATAGAGTGGTGGGATCTTCACTGGATAAAGGACAACATATACAGAAAGTTGAACGTGAGTAGATGAGATCGGCGAGAAGTAATGAGGACCTGAAAGCTCCATATGAGAATTGATTCACGGCTAAAGGTTATCCAAGTTAGCTGCTATTCAGGATATAAGGCAAATGAGCGGCCGGCGGATCTTACGGTCCGAGGGCGAAAACTCATGGTAGAGAAGATTATCGACCGGTGGTATGGGGTAAATCATAGCTATTTCAAGATATTAGCCAACGATCAGAAGATCTATCTTATCAGGTATGACCAGGATGAGGATCTCTGGACCCTGGAAAAGATAATGGATTCAAAAATGAGATGAATCCCTATAAGCCAACTCCCTTTTTTGCAAAGAGGATATCCGATCCCGTAACCGGGCTGCCTCCTCAAAATCCAACTTCCTGGCCGCGCTAGACATCTCCTTCTTGAGCGACTTAATGGCCTTGGGTAAATTATCAGGAGAGATGTATTCCTCCTCTGGTTCTGAGACAGCAGGAATACTCTCATAATCTGCCTCATAAACAGAGCCCAGGATATCGGAAATATCCTTCTTAATTGATTCCGGGGTGATCCCGTGGGCTCCATTATATTTCTCCTGCAGGCTCCGCCTCCTGTTAGTCTCCTCAATTGCCTTGCTCATGGATGGTGTGACCTCATCGGCATAAAAGATGACCTTACCATCCACATTTCTGGCAGCTCGCCCGCAGGTCTGGACAAGAGACCTCTCAGATCTTAAGAAACCCTCTTTATCTGCATCCAAAATGGCCACAAGCGAGACCTCTGGTAGATCTAAGCCTTCCCTCAAAAGATTGACTCCAATGAGGACGTCAAAGACTCCAAGCCTCAGGTCTCTGATAATCTCCGTCCTTTCAATGGTAGTTATGTCAGAATGAAGGTACCTGACTTTAATGCCTAATTCGGTATAATACTCGGTTAGATCCTCGGCCATGGCCTTGGTGAGAGTGGTCACTAAAACGCGGTGACCATCACGGATGACATTCCTGATGGCTATTAGCAGATCATCCACCTGGCTTCTTGCCGGTCTAACTGAAATCTCCGGGTCTATCAGGCCCGTAGGTCTAATAATCTGTTCGATCACATGGGTTACCTTATCCAATTCATACGGCCGTGGGGTGGCAGAAACATAGATTACCTGGTTGGCTCGAGCTTCAAATTCCTCAAACTTCAGCGGTCTGTTATCAAGGGCAGAGGGAAGGCGAAAGCCAAATTCAACCAATGTCTCTTTCCTTGATCTATCACCCCTGTACATACCCATGAGCTGCGGAACCGTAATATGGCTCTCATCTAAGATAATCAGGGCGTTGTCTGGAAAATAGTCAAGAAGTGTCGGGGGTGGCTCGCCCGGTCTCCTGCCTGATAGATGTCTGGAATAGTTCTCTATGCCATGACAATAACCCATCTCCTCAATCATTTCTAAATCATAGAAGGTCCTCTCCTGGATCCTTTGGGCCTCAATCCATTTTCTTTCCCTCTGAAAATACTCAATCCTTTCGGCCAGCTCCTCTCTAATCTTCTCGATGGCCTCTCGCCTCCTGGGCAGTGTGGTCACATAATGGCTCGCCGGGTAGACAGTCACCCGGCTCAGCTCTTGTATCGTGTGGCCGGTAAGTGGATCGATCTCCTGAATGCTTTCAACACAGTCGCCGAAGAATGTTAGCCTGATAGAGGAGTACTCCTCGTATGCTGGATAGATATCCACCACATCACCCCTGACCCTCAGAGATGAGCGATGGAAGTCAAGGTCACTCCTTTCATAGTGAATTTCCACCAATTTCCTGAGGACATCTTCTCTGCTTATACAATCCCCTTTTTGCACGTACAAGAGCATACCATGGTAGGCCTCAGGGGAGCCAAGCCCGTAAATGCATGACACGCTGGCTACAATGAGAACATCATCTCTGTCCAGAAGAGATCTGGTTGCCGAATGTCTCATCTTGTCGATCTGCTCATTGATGGAGGCATCTTTCTGGATATAGGTATCGGTTTGAGGGACATATGCTTCGGGTTGATAGTAGTCGTAGTAACTTACAAAATACTCAACTGCATTGTGAGGGAAAAGGTTTTTGAACTCTCCATAAAGCTGGGCGGCCAGGGTCTTGTTGGGGGCAATGACAAGGGTAGGTTTTTGGGTTCTTGCCACAACATTGGCTATGGTAAAGGTCTTTCCAGACCCTGTTATGCCTAGCAGTACCTGATGTCTGAGCCGTTCTTCCACCCCTTCGGCAAGGGCATCGATGGCATGCCGTTGATCGCCTTTGGTTTCAAATGGAGAGATCAGCTGGAAGGCCGAAGACCTTTGCACTTGTGTTTGTCGTGTTCGTTGAGTTTATTGGACTTTATGTTGCGCGTAACGGGTTACCAGTCAGGTTCACATCCCCGCGTAACATGCTGCTAACTGCTCATAAATAGGACCGAGAAGTGACAAATGACGAGTGACGAATTTATCTGGACCCCTCAATCCTAAATCGCCATTTTGTGCCGCTTGGTCCATCCTCAAGAATAACATCCCTCCCGGATAGTTCTTTCCTGATAGCATCGGCTCTGGCCCAATCTCTTGCCCTTCTTGTCTTATCCCTCTCCTGGATCATACGCTCAATCTCCTCAGTGCTTATTCCAGAGGGTGTCTTAACGATCTCCCGAAAGAATCTGGATGGTTCCTCTTCAAGCAGGCCCAAGACCTTACCACAGTCAAGAAGATTGCCCCTCTCTCTCGTCAATTGGGATTTAATATCCCCGTGTTTGGCTGATGAATCCATGAGCCTGTTCATTTCCCGTATCCTATCAAAGATTAGGCCTAATCCGCCTGCCGTATTAAAATCATCATCCATAACGCGTATGAAGCGGCTCCTGAGATCATCTCCACCTGGTTGAGATAAAAATGGGGTGATTACGCCCTTTGAACTACCTTTATGAGGACCGATTATATCCTCTAGTCTTTGGAGAGTCCTGTAGGCCCTCATGAGCCCTGATCTGGCTTCCAACAGGGCAGACCGGGAAAAATCCAGTGGGCTCCTGTAATGCTTGGAAAGCAGAAAGAGCCTCAATTCCTGGGGATGATATAACCTGAGCGCATCCTTTATTGTAATAAAGTTACCCAGGGATTTAGACATTTTTTCCGATTCCACTGTCAGAAAACCGTTATGTACCCAGTAGTTTGCAAAATCGACCCCGTTGGCTGCCATTGCCTGTGCCCTCTCGTTCTCATGGTGTGGAAATATGAGGTCTCGACCGCCACCGTGTATGTCAAAATTCGCCCCTAAATACCTGCAGCTCATAGCGGAACATTCAATGTGCCATCCCGGTCTTCCATCACCCCAGGGGCTTTTCCACTTGGGCTCCCCTGGTTTTGCCCCTTTCCAGAGGACAAAATCCATAGGGTGTCTCTTTCGCTCATCAATAGCAATCCTCGCACCAGCAACCATTTCCCCCAGTTCGCGACCTGAGAGCTGTCCATAACTGTCAAACTTTTCAACGGAAAAATAGACATCATCGTCACCTACGTAGGCAAACCCTTTTTCAACCAGGCGTTCGATCATCTCAATGATATCATCAATATGCTCTGTGGCCCTGGGCTCCACATCGGCATTAAACACCCCGAGCGCATGCATATCTTCGTGAAAGGCATGTATATACCTTTCAGCCATGGTAACTGTATCCTCCCCGGTTTTTCTTGACCGCTCAATGATCTTATCATCTACATCCGTGAAGTTTCTGACGTGGGTCACCTTAAAGCCTCCGGCCCTCAGATATCTCACCAAGGCATCAAAAACAATAGCCGAGCGCGCATGTCCTATGTGGCACAGATCGTAGACAGTGACCCCACAGACATACATACCAACCTCCCCATTTCTGATCGGCCTGAAGATTTCCTTGTTCCGACTTGCTGAGTTATAGAATTTGAGGGGCATTTGCTGGTCTTATTTGCCTATCATGTGCGCGTTAGGGTTACTACCGCGTAGGCAGCTAGCCCTTCCTCTCTTCCGCAAAAACCTAAGCCCTCCGTGGTGGATGCCTTTATGTTTACCACACGAGGGTCAACCTCCAAGATATCCGATAACCTATCCTCCATATCATTCAGATAGGTAGTCAATTTGGGTTTCTGGGCAACTAAAGTGGCATCAAGGTTGTTGACTTTGAGTTTTTCATCATGGAGGATTTTCACTACCTTTTCCAGAAGACAGAGACTATCTACTCCCTTGTAAGCTGGGTCGGAATCCGGAAAATGGCGACCGATGTCACCCTTGCCAAGGGCACCAAGGATGGCATCGATAACGGCATGTGTTAGCACATCGGCGTCAGAATAGCCCAATAGACCTTTTACATATGGAATCTTAACACCTCCCAAGATCAGAGGTCTTCCCTCGACCAGACTATGAACATCATATCCAAATCCAATCCTGAATAGCTCTTCCACCATTGTCACCTTTTAGGAAGGAATTTTATTATTCTCCAAATTTTCGATCAGGGCTGCTGCAAGCAGAGGAAACATAATCTCATTGTGCCCCGTGAGGGGAAATCCCTCACCATCCTCCAGGGTTGGCCTCCTAACGACATTATTCATAGGCCTGTAATGTCTTATGAAATCCATATCCACCGTTGTAAATCTCCTCACATCAAACCCCAGGTTTCTGACAAGGGTAAGGGCCTTTAAGAATACTTCAGGTAAGATAACAGCTGAGCCAAGGTTGATATATACACCACCTTCAAGGCGCGAGACCAAGGTGGCAAAGATTCGGAAATCAAGGTGTGAAGTTTTTCCGACTGCTGATCCGTCTACGGCCGGATGAAAATGTATGGTATCCGTGCCTATTGCTACGTGCACCGTAAGGGGAATATTCATTCTCGCAGCTCCAGCTAACAAACTGAACTCATTATAGGGAAAAGATGCCTTGAGAACATTCTTCCCGACTGAATAGCCCAGTCCATCCCCTCTTTTAGCTCCTTCCCTGATTGCCCTATTGAGAAACTCCCCTGTCTCTCTTGCCATTCCAAATCTTCCGCGAGGCAGTTCAGCCTCTACATCCTCTGATGTGGCGCCAATCATGGCCACCTCCAGATCATGTATGATGCCGGCACCATTCATGGCTATACCTGTAATTATTCCCCTTTCCATCAAATCCAAGATCACAGGGCTTAACCCGATCTTAATGGTATGAGCCCCCGTAGCTAATATGATATTCCTCTTTTCTTTTACGGCTATTGTTAACCTATTAACCAGCTTTCTAAGATCACTTCCTGCGAGAATATTTGGCAGCCCTTGGAACCAAAGGCCGATCGTACCACCTGCTGTCCAGCCCGACCCGAAATCCGCTACTGAGACCTTGCTTGATCTTTTTTTGAGCGAATAGGTTCGTACATGTTTCAGGGATATTGGTTTCAATTTGTCCATTTTTGGTCCTTCACTAACCCACTATTAAGGCCTTTAAAGCCTTCAGGCCTTCATCCAATAGAGAAGAATCCTTTTTTGAAAAGGATATGATCAACCAACTCACAGATCAGGTGTCCGGCCAGGATATGAGCTTCCTGAACCCTCGGGGTCCTGCCGCTTTCAACCACCAAGGCCAAATCCACCAATTTGATCATATCCCCGCCATCTCCTCCAACAAAACCCGCAGTATACAATCCCTTTTCTTTGGCAGTTCTTATGGCGGAAAGGATGTTTCCCGACCTTCCACTCGTTGAAATAGCGAGCAAGATATCTCCTTGAACACCAAGGGCCTTAATCTGCTTTGAAAAGACATCCTCATACCGGTAATCGTTGGCCACGCTCGTAATAATAGAGGTATCGGTAGTCAGTGCTAGGGCCGGTAAGGGCTGGCGTTCTAACTGAAACCTGTTAACGAATTCTGCAGCAAGATGCTGGGCATCAGCTGCGCTTCCTCCATTACCACATAACATGAGCTTTCCGCCATTCTCAAAGGCCTTGGAAATATTCTCAGCAAGCTGTATTAACGTGGAGACATTTTTCTTAATGAAATCCTCCTTCACCCTCAGGCTTTCCTCGAGTGCTTTTGCAATAAGGTCGTCCACTCGTTTGCCTCGCTCAGTTATTAAGGATAAATACGGTGCCGTAACGATCTAAATTATAATTCCAGTATGCATTTGTCAATGCAGGATTTGGCTCTGGCTGACCGATTGAAGGTTTCTTGAAGGCCTTAAGACCTACAACCTAATAAATTAGTTTAATTAATTTCGGCATATCACTGTTAATGTTATATATCCAAACAATTTCCTGAGAATAAACGGGAACCTGAAAGAATTTTTTGTGATTCACGATATTTTTTATTGAAATTGCTATCTCACTGTGCTAATAAGGCCGCTAACTCCTGAACTGTCTCCTGAATCGCGATTTTCAGATTGGGGGCATATCTTGCATCTGATGTATCACGATAATCCGCCATTTACATTTAAATAGATCCTAGAGGGGAATTTATAGGGAAAGGGGGTAAGGAGGCTAATGGTTGTTAGAGGTATTGAGTATCTAAAAACCAAAAACAAAACTTAGGAAGGAGAGGCAGCATGACAAAAGCAGAACTAATTACAGGAATGGCTAGGAGCACTGGTTTAACAAAGGCCGATTCAGAGAGAGCCCTGAACGCCTTCCTCGCTATTGCAAAAACGGCCATAAGGAGGGAGGGCAGACTTCCCTTAGCTGGCTTTGGAACCTTTGTAGTAGTCAATAGAAAGGCAAGAACCGGGAGAAACCCGCAGACCGGGCAACCGATTCGGATTAAAGCCAGCAAGGTTGTCAGGTTTCGCACTGGGAAAGCATTAAGAGAAAGCGTGGCATAGCTAGTTGTTTGTGGTGGCAGGCTTAGTTGCCTGGTTTTGCTTCTTCTGCGGATATTTTTCTTATAGCCTCGGCCACGAGCTTCAGCTCTTTTTCCTGGATCGTTCTTACATCCAGTAGAACGCGGCCTTTCTCCAATCGTGCTATGACAGGCGGATCAGAGGACCTCAAGGACTCCACTATATGAGGGGCGGACAATTTAGCGGGGGATATGCTGAGAAGCGTGCTCCGTAGCCCCTCCAAAGGCATAGCGCCACCACCAACATAAGAGAAACCATCACACAGGCTTATTGAGAACTTACGTGCATCTATCTTTCCAATAAGGCCCGCTAATTTTTTCGCTTTTCGACACAGGCTTTGATACGACTGGCATAACATTCTCAGGGTGGGTATCTGTCTCACTGCCCTGTCCTTATCCCTGTACATGTGAAGCGTTTCCTGAAGTGCAGTGAGCGTTAATTTGCCCACCCTGAGGGCCCTGTTCAATTGATTGGTCTTTATGGTCGAAATAATCCCCTTCTTTCCGAGAATTATCCCGCATTGTGGGCCACCCAACATCTTATCACCACTAAAGGTAACTAAATCCGCCCCTTTTGCTACGGAATCCTGAACTGTTGGTTCTCTTTTAAGTCCGTACCTTGAAAAATCGACGAGGCAACCGCTACCAAGATCCTCCATTACCGGTAGGCTGTATTTCTTTCCCAAGGCAGCAAGCTCTTCTAATCCAACTTCCTCCGTAAATCCAACTATTTGAAAATTGCTTGTGTGAACCTTGAGTAAGAGAGCGGTATCTGGTCCGATAGCAGACTCATAATCATTGATAGTTGTCTTGTTGGTAGTCCCCACCTCAACCATACGCGCCCCGCTTTTCTTCATGACCTCAGGTATCCGAAAGGAACCGCCAATCTCCACCAACTGACCCCTGGAGATTATAACTTCCCTATCTTTGGCGATAGTATCCAGGGCAATGAGAACTGCGGCTGCATTATTATTGACAACCGTAGCTCCCCCGGCCCCGGTCAGCTCCATGAGGATCTCTTCCACATGCACATATCGACTACCCCTTTTGCCAGTCCTCAGATCATATTCCAGGTTGCTATAACAACCTGCCAAGGAGTTTAATCCCTCAATAACCTTTTTTGATAAGGGGGATCGGCCCAAATTAGTATGCACAATAACCCCGGTGGCATTGATGACATGTCTTAATCCCTGCTGAGATAGAACTGATACCCTCCTTACTATCTGATCGACTACATTGTTCAACTCTAAATCTGGCAGCTCATCGTCTGTTCGAGCTCTGTCTATCTTTCCCCTCAGTTCATCCAGGATTTGGTGAATTGCCCTCAAAACCAAAGCTCTTGGAGTAGTCAACAAGACCCCTCCAACAGGAGACGACTCCAATAGGTAATCCACAGATGGTATCTGCCTAAAGATCAAGTTCTTGCTATCCTCCACCGCTATACCCCTTTGAATAACTATAACAAAAATATCCGGTTGCCAACCAGCAAATAGTATGATAGAAAACAAGATTGTGTGGTGGGTGTAGCTCAGCTGGTAGAGCACTGGGTTGTGGCCCCAGTGGTCGCGGGTTCAAGTCCCGTCACTCACCCCAAAAATAATGTTAAGCAAAGATAAACATTGTCAGGTCCAGATTAAATAACCTGCCCCTATTTTATCCTTATCTCTCACCAAATTACCTACCCCAAAAAACTCCCTACACTGTACATCCAGCTAAGTAAAGCCCCGGAAACATAATCAGCAAGCAGGAAAGGGTATTTTAAGGCATCCGTAAGCATGAGGATAAGGATTATCAACATGCCGTACCGTGCCATCCGCTGATATCTGAGCGAAAGAGGATAGGGAAGCAGATAGGCCAGCACATGTGAGCCATCCAGAGGGGGAACGGGGAGAAGATTAAACATGCCTAAGATAATGTTTATCTTAACGCCGAAAAAGACGCACCTCGCTATGAAAAAGGGGATGCCATGCTCCTTAAAGATCATCATTGAGAGAGGTAACATAAGGGCAAAGGCAAAGGCCAAAAGCATGTTGGATAGAGGGCCGGCAAGGGAGACAAGGGTGTAATCCCTTGCGGGATTTCTCAACTTGCTTGGCCTAACGGGAACAGGCTTGGCCCAACCGAATATGATACCTGATCCGGTCATCAGGTGAAAGGAGAGCAAGATGAGCGGTAAAATAATTGTACCCATGGGATCTATATGCCTTACTATGTTAAGGGATAGCCTTCCCTGTCTTTTGGCAGTATCATCACCGAACAGCAGAGCGACCAGGCCGTGAGCACATTCATGGACCATGATGGAGAAGAGGAGTATCGCGATAATCAAAAGTAATTCAAACATAGCCACCTTCATGTGAGAAAAGGGGATCTAACAAGGCCTGAAGCCATTGGGATTAATATAGATCATCCAGTTCATCTTCTCCGCCGGGCATTCTACCGTGTTCCTGTAAATATTGCTGGATCAGCTCACTTTCCCTCTTTGAATAGAGCGGGTTTTCCTCGTACTGAAACCAGGCTACCTTATTGTTGTCCTCAAATACCTCAAGCAGGGTCTCTCTCATATTGATGACACCCTTTATAAGCAAGACCCTTTTGTCAGCATCCAGCAGTTCGTACACGCCCTCCCCTTCCGGCATGAGCTGAATATTGTCCTCGGTCCATTTCATCAATTTTGCCGGAGGAGGGGTAACCTTCCCCATCTGTAATCTCAGATCACATTGCAAACAGCGGGCGGCCTCTTTCCTGGCATGTTCAGGATCAAAACCAAGGGCTACCCCTTCAAAGCACTTGAGTCTTTCTGCCACCGGCAGTTCCGGAACCTTCTCCCTTGGTAGGTCGGCGAAACCCTCCATTCTTCCCACTGTAGGAGAGAGGGGCTCGGGTTGAAAAAGGCCCTCCTCGATATCCCCGTTTCCACCCAGAAACCTGTCGATGGAAGATGCTGCCCTTCTACTCGCCACTATGGCATGAATAATTGCGCCGGGTATCTGAGTCACATCTCCACCGGCAAATACCCCGGGCATCCCGGTTTCAAGTGTCTCCTGATCCACTACTATCATGCCCCTTTGTATATCAATGGGGCTGCCCGAGTCAATAAAACCAAGATCTGAGGCCTGACCTATTGACAGTATAACCTGGTCGGCCTCCACCACCCTTGTTCTGTCATCAAAGCTTGGGGAAAGATTTCCCTCCTGATCAAAAGCGCGGGCACAACCAATGAGCTCAATGCCCTGTAGTTGGCCATCCTTGCCCAATATCCTCTTCGGGCCCCATGATGTCATGAGGTTGACTCCGTCTTCTATGGCCTGGTCGATCTCCTGTGCATCTGCCGGCATCTCCTCCCTCTTTTCCAGGCAGGCCATGGTAACATTGGTGGCACCACACCTCAGGGCTGTCAGGGCCACATCAACAGCAACGTTCCCTCCACCAATGACGACTACCCTATCCTCTAGTTTGACATGCTTGCGCTCCTTTGCCTGGAAGAGAAAAGCAACACCCCACAACACACCGTTCAGATCTGAACCCTCAAGCTCTATCCTTCGGCTCAGCTGGGCACCAACGGCTAAGAATATTGCCTCATAGCCCTCGTTTTTCAGTTGATCAATAGTGAAATCCTTTCCCAGTGTGTTTCCTGCTCTGAGCTCTATGCCTGACTCGAGGATATCCCGGATTTCCTTTTCCACGACACTCGAGGGAAGCCGGTAATCAGGGATCCCGTACCTCATCATACCACCAGGTAGCGGCCTTGACTCGAATACCGTCACCCGATGGCCGAGCTTCTTCAGGTAAAAGGCAGCTGTGAGCCCCGCAGGGCCAGAACCAATAACCGCCACCTTATGTCCCGTATCACCCTTAAGGTTCACCGGGCTCTTCCACAATCCGTGCTCACTGTCTGCCGCAAACCTTTTGAGTGCACAGATGGATATGGGCTCGTTGACATCGCCCCTCCTGCAAACATCCTCACAGGGCCTGGTACAGACCCTGCCCAAGATACCGGGGAACGGGACCTTTTCCCTTATTACGGCATTTGCCTCATCCGTCTTTCCCTCGGCAATAAGCCTCACATAACCCGGTATATTAACATGTGCGGGACACGCCGCCTTGCAAGGAAGGAGATCTTCCTCCTCTTGCCCCGCCCTAATATTCTTATCCATCAGTGACCCTGTGGGGCACACCCCTACACATGCAGTACAGAATCTGCACCCGGATTCAGCTAAAGCAGGGGATAGCGAACCAACCTGGATGTCGCCCCTTTCATCGAAAACAAAGCCCAGTGCCCCTACCCCCCTCAGATCATTGCAGGCCCTTACACATCTCAAGCACCCAATACAGAGATTATAGTTCCTTTCAAAGAGTGGTTCATGCTTAACAAGGGGCAAATCAGTAGGAATCCAGCGTGGGGTTGCGGGATCTATACCAACCCAGTTGGCCACGTCCTGGAGCTCACAGTGACCAAGCAGCTCACAGCACCGCTCCTCTACCGGAACATCCAGCGAACACTCAAGCCGGTCACACCCTTCCCGCTGAGGACATGCCAGGCACGCATGGGGGTGTCGCGTCATGGTTGAGATGAGGTTCTTTCTCCTCTCCTCCCTGATCCTGTCGCTGTCGGTCACGATCACCATACCCTCTGCTGCTTCTGTACTACACGACCTTACCAGGTCGGGGAGGTCTTGAACGGCAACCAAGCAGATACCGCATCCCTCACTCATACGCTCGGGCATTGCGTTGGCAATCCTCTTTTCCCCCCGGTAGATAAGCTCTGCCGCTTTCAGCCCCTCTGAGCTCTTTAGATCAGGATGGTAACACACCGTCGGAATATAGATCCCTGCCTTCTGTGCGGCCTCAAGAATGCTAGCCCCTTGTTCAACCTGAACCCGTTTAGAATCAATGGTTACCGTTACCATTATCTATCCCACGAATGTGAGATGGCGTCCTGGGGGCATGCCTCAACACAGGGAAGCGCAGGTCTATTGGTTGGAGGCTTACACGGGCCACATTCATACTTGAGTTTTCGCCCCTTATCCCTGGCAACAATCACAACAGGGTCTTCCCTGAAGGGATCGTTTGGATCCTCATCCACTACCTCAAATACAGTACCGGGACAGGCCTCAACACATCTACCACACCCATCGCACTTATCGGTATCTACGGCTATGAAATAGTCTCCTGAACCATCCTTATACCCGTAATTGGCGATCAACCGGCCACCTCCTGGACTATTTCCTCCTTCCCTTTCCCTTTTGAACCAGGGCATAGCCAAAAAGGGCAGCGCCTGCTGCGCCTGCGATCTGTGTATCCCACTCGGTATGCATGGGCTCCACACCGATCTCTTTGGTGAGCCTCTCTATGACGCCCCTATTTTTGGCCAAGCCACCGGTGATGGCAAACCCCTTTTCTATGCCTATCCTCTCAATAAGCGTAAAAATTCTGTGGCCCATTGCTGAGCAGTAGGCTGCCAAAACCTCGTTGACCGCCCAGCCCTTCCTGAGCAATCCCGTTGCCTCTGTCTTGGCATAGACGACACAGATGCTGCTAACCGGTTCGGGCTCTTCCTTAACCTCGAAAGAGCGTTCACCGACATCCACAATGGGAACCGACAGGAGATCGGCAAAGACCTCCATACCCCTCCCCGTACCTGCGGCACATTTATCGTTCATCAAAAAATTGGTAACCTTTCCCTTTTCATCACAGCGAATGGCCTTGCAATCCTGTCCGCCAATATCGAGAACGGTTCGTACCTCCGGCCCATATATGAAGTGTGCCCCCCTGGCATGGCAGGCTATCTCCGTAATTGATCTGTCCGCCATCGGGACATTAACCCTCCCATAGCCCGTGCCAATACAATAATCTATGCGGGACTCGGGCATACTGGTGCCCTCCAGGCCCAAATTTAACGCATTTCTGGCACTTTCAGGGCTATCAGATCCCGTGCGCATATTGGAATAGGCGTAAACCTGTCCATCAGTCATTACCACCGCCTGGGAGCTGACAGAGCCAACATCAATACCGACGGTGACGATCTTTGCATCTTCCCATTTGATGTCCGGGTTCTTCCAATTTGACTCAGTCCACCTCCAGTATTCTTGCTTCTTTTCCTCTTCTCCCACCTTAATCTCCTATGCCTCTTCCTTCAATACCACAGCCGCGCCAACCGCAGCGCCAAAGGCGGGGTCAGCCGGTATATAGACCCTATCAATCCCCAATTCCCTTTTAAGGCATCCCACAAACCCGGGGTTCAATGCAACTCCTCCGATCATGACAATATCCTCGTTTACACCAATCCTCCTAATCATCGATACAATCCTGCTTGCCATTGCATCATGAATTGCCTTACTGATATCCTCCTTAACGGTCTTTGCATGGATCAAACCAACTACCTCCGATTCAGCAAAGATGGCGCACTGGGCATTCATGGGGATAGATTTATCAGACCGGAGGGCCATTGGGCCCATCTCCTCCAGTTCAACCTCGATGGCCCTCGCCATTGCCTCTATAAAGGCACCAGCACCCGCGGCACATTTTTCATTAATGGCAAAGTCGATCACCTTACCCCTTTCATCAATCTTTACTGCCCTGCCCATTTCAGCGCCAACATCGGTCACTGTCCTTGCTGAGGGAAAAAAGTAATTGGCGGCCTTGGCCATTGCCCTTATCTCATTAACCTTCATGGCCGCATCTTTGATCTCTTCCATCCCCGCACCAGTTCCACTGATTTTATCGACATCCCGTGCATCAATGCCCGCATCCTTCAGGGAAGCATCCAATGATTCCTTAACGGCACTGGCTTGATCAAAGCCCGTAAGGGTCATGCCCTTTCCGATTATCTTCCCATCTCTCAGAATGACCGATTTTGTGTTCTTTGCACCACAGTCAATTCCCGCTATTATCATGCCTCATCTCCTTGCCGTCGCCTATACTATCCCTCCGGCTTTTTAAGGCCCAGGCTTTCGAGAAATATATCAAACCGTGTCTCAGTTGCCGGTAAATCAAACTCCGTCTCATCACCCATGTTGCCTTCGTAGGTCATGACCTTGTTTCCCCTTTGGAGCAAGCCTAAGCGATTCTCCGCAATACCGACCGACAGTCCCTCACATCCCCTGTTGTAATGTAGGATGATACCGTCACACCTCCAGTTTTTTGCAATAGCATCCATCATCTTTGTCTTGTATTCCGGGTGGTAAAAATGCTGATACTGCGGTTTGCTTAGGTGCCAGTCGGCCAGCATCATACAGGCTTCCTCGCGGGACCTGGGCTTCTCAGGCGGCATGGGTCGAGGCCTCAGATCATTTTTCTCGTCGTCATAGAGCCACATCCCCTCAAGTCCAAATGTATAGAGAGAACCAATAGATACCACACCACAGGTTTCCAGGTAGCGATAGATCTTTAAAAATCCCCATGGAGGCTGAGTATCGGTCATAACGCGTGCCTGCTCATTTGCCACGGCAGCTATTCCCCTTTTTACCCTGTCCTCTACCTCCTCCAAAAGCTCCTCATAGAATTCCGCAAACTCGCCCCGAGACTTTTGGAGCGTTGCGAAGACATAGAGGGAATAAATGGATTTCTCATCCAGGGGTGCCGGAACAGCCCTGTTTAACATGCATATCTTGGCCCAGGTATGGGTGAGCCTGATATCATTCCAGCACGCCTCGAAGAATAGCTCGTCATTGTAAGTTCTTCCGGTAATCTTTTCCATCCATTCTATGGAATCCAGTATCTGATCGGCCACGTACCTTAGCCGGTGTTCATACATCTCAGGCTGGAACGGTGGATAGGCCCCTACACCGACATCAATGACATAGAGAGGAACATCGCCGGCTTCAAGTTCACAGGCATTTTGATACCACTTGCCATGAGAGCAGCATATATGTTGCGTATAGGCAAAATCTGCCTTGGGAAAAGCACCGCCAAAGGCAGATTTGTTCACTATGATGGATCCCCAGTAGTTTCTCATATATGAGCATAGATCCCTTGAAAAACCGAAGTTTTCGGCCGCGGCCAGAAAATCAGCGGAAAGGGGCCTGTCAAATGCACAGGAGGCGCCATATGGCTCCCCCGTAACCCAGTAGACATCTCTGCCCAGGCCCATGGTAACGGCATCCAGTGCCCATGCACTTCCCACACATCGAATTCCGCCCTTCTCATGAGCCCCTTTAAAGTCCTCATAGAATCTCTTTCGTAATTCCTTGGCCTTGGCCCAACATCTCAAAGGTTCAGTGGGGTATTTCGCCATTTTCCTATCCTCTTCATGTCACTACAACCTAAAACAGATCTTCTTCTGCCTCAAGCGTCTCCAGAAATGCCTCTGTCCGGATCGCAAAAGGACCAGCAGCTACCGTAACGTCGAACTCCAGGAAATAGGTGGGGATGCCGTTGTCTTCCAGGAATTTCCTGATAAAGGGTATGTCGGCTTCATGGGGATCGCAGAATTTCTGCTGGATGACAATGGCACCATCAACCCTGAAGTCCTTTGCTAGCTCTAGAATCCTCTGTAGTCGGGTTCTCTGCGGCCAATCCTTGGAAGGGCACGGTGTTCTTGAGACATACCTTTCAGCAATTGCCCTCAATGGATCATCGATATTCGTATCGACTTCATCCCAGAAGTACCTCGTTGTTGTACAGTGTTCCTCCACCACCACCGTACAGCCGACCGATTCACGCTCACCAAGCGTTTCAATCATATTGATATATTCAATATCATCATTCTCACTCCCGACGAGCATAATCCTCTTACCGGGGTCACGATCAAGCCTCCGGGAGGCCAGTTCCCTCTTTACGTCTTCTGCCACCGGCAAAAACTCCCTTGCATCCGTGAAGAACTGGGCACAGGTCATATACATGGCCTCTGTTCCGCTTATAGGAGGATTGTCCTCTTTCCTGAACTCGTAGATCTCCTTCATGACCTTTCTGGCCTTGTTCATAATGTCTATACCCTGTCTCAAATCGTCATCAGTTATCCTCCTGCCGGCTAACTCCTCTATCTTCTTGATCAGCAACCTGTATTCCTCTACCAGAAAGGGGACGGCCCTTTTACTCTGGACGTGATTGGGCATGGGCAGAAAATAACTCCAGCCCGGATTCTTGTGTAGATCCCAACTGGTAAAGGCCTGGCGAAGATGGAGGCAGGATTGTCCAATCGCTATGCCATCGAGGTAGTCGTATCGCCCCTTTATTCCCTGGGCCAAGACATCCCTGCAAAAAGGGCAAAACATGCTAAATATATGCGGCTCGGTAACATCCTGGGGCTCGTGGGAACCGAGAATCCTGACGGGCAGTATATCCGCGGCATAAAAGATCTCCTCAGGTGTGTAGGTACAGAAATATCCAACGATCTTATTGCCTGTCCTGTCCTTATACCCCTTTTGGTACTCATGCCTGTTTTCGTACCATTCTCGAAACTTCTCTATCATCTCGAGGCTCCTTTTCACCTATAGGGCCTAATCAAGGATCTTCTCCAGGTTAATAAAGTCACATCTGCTGAATCCAAGGGATTTGAAAAAGGATAGCAGGTCAGTTGAGTCCCACTTAACCGATGTAAACACATTTCTTATACCGATTTTCTTAAATGCGCCGAGAGCCTCCCCGGCCATCATTTTTCCGATTCCGCGTCCCATATATCTCGGGTCAACACCAAAGAGCCCGATCCAGGCACTTTTCTCCAGACCAAATCCGCCATAGATAACATAGGTAATCATGTAGCCCGCCACCTTGCCATCAAGCTCGGCCACAAAGCTCACCCTATCCTCTTTGTCTGCCTCTGCCTCAACAACCCTCTGGTAATCTATTGTGCCAGGACCCTTTGTAATTGCCTCCTGGATTCTGGAAATGTCATCGGCATCACGGGCCTCTAACCTTCTAATCAGGAGATTTTCCACTCTCATAAGCCCTCCTCTAACCAGAGTCCACTGCCTAGTCTATCCTGATTATCTTTACGTGCTTGCCGACCCAATCCGGTGGAAGATATATCCGGCCACTGTTACCGCTCAGTTTTACCTCTTTTGCGAGCATCTCCTCACCAAAGATCTCAAATTTCACCTTTTTTGTGTCCTGGACTCTAGCTGCCAAGTTTTTTCTTCTATTGTTCATCTATGTAACTAAGACTCCTAATTCCCACAATGTGATTATAATTTAGCTATAATGTAACTACATTAGCCTTGTCAACAAAAAAATAAAAAAAATAATTTGGATCCCTTTTAACGTATTAAGGTAACCCTTTTGGATCCCACTAGAATGCGAATCATTTTCCTTGACTTAAATTAGAAGAAAAGAATAAATACACCCTATTAGGAGGGATGCGCTCAAGGGTTTTGAGCGTTGAAGCAAGTATTCTTAATTATTTGGAGGTAAAGGAGTGAGCCATGTCTTATGAAACCATTATCTATGAGGTGGAGGAAAATATTGCCGTCATCAAATTTAACCGGCCCAAGGTCTTAAATGCTATCAATCGGACACTGATACAGGAGCTGAAGGATGCCGTGGAGAGGGTTGCCGCCGATAAATCCATAAAGGTCCTTATCCTGACGGGAACTGGGGATAAGGCCTTTATTTCAGGGGCAGATATAGCCTTGATGAGGGGTTTTACCCCATTAGAGGGCAGGGCCTTCTCAA
>DAOVGH010000060.1 GCA_030672485.1 Desulfobacterales bacterium
AAACAATCCCTCGCCCATTCTTGAAGGCCTCTGACTACACCAAAAGTATTCACCTCTCCCCAATTCACCAATCCACTCATTATAACAGAACCAACAACCCCGGCCAAAAATATAAAATTATAGGCACCAACTAAACTAAGTGACTCTTTATCTCCTTCATCTATGTGGTTGCTGTGTCCTTCTTTCCTGTAATAATAACTATCAATGGCAAAATAGATAGCCAGCAAGATCAGAGCAGTTAATAACATATGGGGCAAAATGTGAAATGTCCAGAAGAAGGGAACACCATGCAAAAATCCCAGGAAAAGTGGGGGATCGCCTACTGGTGTCAGTGCTCCACCAATATTGGCCACAAGAAATATGAAAAAAACCACCATGAATGCCCTGTTTTTTCGATAATTATTAGCCTTCAAAAATGGCCTTATAAGTAACATGGCCGCTCCGGTTGTTCCCATCCAGGATGCTAAAGTGGTTCCTATGATAATCATAATGGTATTTATTGCCGGTGTTCCTCTCAGACTGCCCCTCAGCAATATGCCTCCAGAGATAGCAAAAAGGCCCCAGAGGAGTATAATAAAGGGGATATAGTCTGCTATCAGAATATGAAGAAAACTGTGAAGCGCTACTCCTTTATAGGTAATTAAAAGAGGCATGCTTACAACGATAGCCCAAAAGGCCGAGACCCTTCCAAAGTGACGGTGCCAGAATTCTGGGGCAAAAAGAGGTAATAAGGCAATTGAAAGCAACATCCCAATAAATGGTATGGTACTATAAAGAGAGAGAATCTCACCTAAGTTGATGTGCTCGTGACTCCCTGGAAGAGAATTCTCTGCTGCAAACACTGGAAAGGAAAGAGAACAGAAAACCAGTAAGAATAGAATCAAACTTTTATGTCTCATTTATTTGCATCATACCTACTTTGTTCAACATTCTTCAATAATCCCTCACTCCCCTTTTGAGGCGGAAGTATATTTTTCTCCAGCTTTACTGTCAAGCCTGGGCCCGGACATGATCTTTCCCAGAAACTGGCCGGTATAGGATTCCTCAATGGTAGCCACTTCCTCAGGTGTGCCGATCCCAACAATAGAGCCTCCCTTCCCCCCTGCTTCCGGACCCAAATCAATTATATAATCAGCTGACTTAATCACGTCCATATTATGTTCTATGACTACCACTGTGTTTTCCAGATCGACCAGATGATTCAGGACATCCAAGAGTTTCTGTATGTCTGCGAAATGTAGACCAGTGGTAGGCTCATCCAGGAGATACAGGGTTCTTCCGGTATTTCTTTTCCCCAACTCTTTGGCCAGCTTTATCCTCTGGGCCTCACCACCCGAGAGAGTGGTAGCAGACTGCCCAAGTTTTAGGTATCCAAGCCCGACGTTAAAGAGGGTCTCCAACTTCCCCCTGATCTGGGGAATAGGGGAAAAAAACACCATAGCCTCCTTTACGGTCATATCAAGCACATCTGCAATGTTCTTTCCCTTATACCTTATCTCCAGGGTATCCCGATTGTACCTAAGTCCCTTACAAACGTCACAGGTAACGTATACGTCAGGCAGAAAATGCATCTCAATCTTGATAATCCCATCGCCTTTGCAGGCCTCGCACCTTCCTCCATCTACATTGAAGCTGAACCTACCTGATTTATATCCCCTAACCCTGGAGTCCGGTAGCCTTGAGAATAGCTCCCGGATGTGGACAAATATGTCGGTGTAGGTAGCCGGATTAGACCTCGGGGTTCTTCCGATAGGACTCTGGTCTATGTTAATGACCTTATCCACATATTCCACACCCCTTATCCTCTTCATCCGGCCAACCCTTTGCTTTGAATGGTAAAGCCTCTGGGCGAGGGCAGGATAGAAAGTCTCGTTTATCAGACTGCTTTTGCCGGAGCCTGAGACCCCTGTAATACAGGTAAGGGTTCCCAGGGGGATGGCAACATCAATACATTTAAGGTTATTTTCTGCTGCACCCTGAATAACTATCTCTTTTCCGTTTCCTTTTCTTCTAACCTCTGGAACCGGAATGGAGAGTTTTCCTGAAAGATACTGACCGGTCAATGATCTTTCGTCTCCAACTATCTCGCCGGGCTTGCCGCTACATACCACGTGACCCCCCATCTGGCCAGCCCCCGGTCCCATATCTATTATGTAATCCGCCGAGAGAATGGCCTCGGGATCATGCTCTACAACCAGCACAGTATTACCCAGTTCCTTTAATCGTTTGAGGGTTCGTAGAAGTCTATTATTGTCCCTGTAGTGCAACCCGATGCTCGGTTCATCCAAAACATACAATACACCAGATAGACCTGAACCAATCTGGGTGGCCAATCTGATCCGCATCTCTTCTCCGCCCGACAGGGTAAATGTAGCCCTATCAAGGGAAATGTAATCGAGACCCACATTCTTCAGAAAACCAAGCCTTTTGATTATCTCCTTAAGTATTTGTTGCCCTATCATCTCCTCTTTTTCCGTGAGTTTTAGCGCCTGAAAATATTCCAGGGCTCTATCAATGGAAAATGAGGTTACCTCAGAGATGGACTTTCCATGTACCTTCACAGCCAGACTCTCAGGCCTTAATCTGGCCCCATTGCATTGGGGGCAGGGCCCGATATTCATAAACCTCTCTATCTCTTCCCTGGTGATGTAAGAATCTGCCTCACGGTGTCTCCTGTTGAGATCCGGTATAATACCCTCAAAGGGCCTTTTAGAAAAATGGCGCCTACCATCCCTATCGTAATAGAACCTGATCTCCTCTTTTCCTGAACCATTGAGCAAGGCGTTTTGAACATGCTCTGGGAGTCCCCTGAAAGGTGTGTATATATCAATATGATAATGTTGGGCGAGGGAGTCCAGCATCTGTTGAAAATATACCGAATATCTATCCCTCCATGGTGCAATTGCTCCCTCCCTTAAGGAAAGATCTGGGTCAGGAACAATTAAGTCGGGATCGAAATACATCTTGGTTCCAAGCCCGCCGCATTCCCTGCATGCCCCTAGGGGGCTGTTAAAGGAAAACATCTGGGGAGTTAATGGTTGAAGGCTAAAACCACACACCGGACACAATGCCCTCTGGCTAAAGACAAAGTCTTTCTCCCCTACGAGATCCACAACGGCCAACCCATCTGATATAGAAAATGCCAACTCTAACGAATCGGTAAGCCTCCTCCTGATGGTTTTGCTTACTATTAATCTGTCAACAACTACCCTAACAGAATGTTTCTTGTTTCTGTCCAGCCTGATCTCAGAGTCTAGTGACATAATATCACCATCCACCTGGACCCTTACAAAGCCTTCCTTTCTCAAACGTTCAAAGAGATGGGCGTGTTCCCCCTTTCGGCCGTCTACTACAGGGGACAAAATCTGGATCTTGCCCCCATCCTCAAACTTCATAACCTGGTCAACGACCTGTTGGATAGACTGAGATGTGATAGGAAGGTTACACTTTGCACAAAAGGGATGCCCAATCCGGGCAAAGAGAAGCCTCAAATAGTCGTAGATCTCCGTAACAGTACCAACCGTTGACCTGGGGTTCTTGCCGGTAGACCTCTGCTGAATAGAGATGGCAGGGGAAAGGCCCTCGATGGAATCCACATCTGGCTTATCCATCTGTTCCAGGAATTGCCTGGCATAGGTAGAAAGCGATTCTACATACCTCCTCTGGCCCTCAGCGTAGATTGTATCAAAGGCAAGGGTGGATTTACCGGAACCAGACACCCCTGTAATCACCACCAATTTGTTCCTGGGGATAGTAACGTCTATATTTTTAAGATTATGCTCCCGAGCCCCCTTGATAACTATCTCCTTTAAAGACATAAGCGCAACCCCATGCAAGTCTTCAGCACGCAGCCATCAGATTTTCCGCCTTTGTTGATCCCTCGCCAATTTTTCGTATTGTTCAAAAGGTCTTCCACAGTCGATTTGAAAATGCATGTCTTACGATCTTTCATGAGGAGGTCATCGCCGTTTCCAAAAGGCGCTCACAAAAAAACTCCACTGGACTATGAAGTGGCCAAATATTGGAGGTTTATTCTTCAGGTCATTGGGAATCTCAGTTGAATTCCGTTAAATGAGTCTCCCCTCTCTTATACCCCTACAAGTGGAGCTCAACTATGTCACCATCTTGGAGCACCTGGTCTCTTTGAACCATCTGACCATCATAGACTTGCTTTCCCCACACCCTGGCATATTTCAGTTTTTCCAAAAAATCCTTGTGGATCTTTGAGGCAAGGTCTTCCATTCTAGATCCCTTTTTTAATACAAAGGGTTCGGTGAGGTCTGGCCCCTTGCCAGGGGCCTTGGTATAGACCCGTATGATTTCCAAGGTGTCAAACAAGGTTTGCCTTAGTACATCCAAGTTGTGGCCGGTCTTTGCTGATACGGGTACCAGAGGCCACTCATCCTCTAAGAGCGACCTGAAGATCTCAAAGTCCTCCTCCATAGAGTAGCCATCGTTTTTATTCGCCACAACCAAGAAGGGCAAGAGAGTCCAGCCGTGCCCTTCATAAAGATGAGCCAATCTACGAGGAGCTATCCTACGTTCCTTGAGAACGGAAACAGGCTCCTCCAGTTGTTGCAGCGGATCTGTTTGCACATCAACTACCACAAGGATGATATCCGACCTCCGGGCCATATCGAAAAACAGCGGTTCCATATATTCTTTACTTATTGGTGGTGCATCAATGAGTTGAATCTGGATGTTTTCAAAATACATCATACCTGGAGTGGGCTTCCAGGTAGAGTGGGGAAAATCTGCTACCTGTGGATCTGCATTTGTAAGGGCAGATACCAAAGCGGATTTTCCAACATTTGGTGCACCAATGAGTACAACCTGCCCCACCCCTTCCCTTTCAATTCTGTAACTGCTATCTCGCCTCCCCAACTTCTTTTTTTCTTGCTGTTTGGATTTCAGCTTGGAAATGCGGCGTCTCAGATCTGCCTTGAGTTTGTCCGTGCCCTTGTGCTTGGGCATAATGGCCAGCATCTCTTCAAGGGCAGCTATCCCTTCTGCCGGGGTCCTGGCCTCCCTGTATCGCTTCTCGGCCTCAAAATAAGCTGGGGGTAAATTAGCAGGCAATTTTCACTCAACCATGTCTTTTCTGGTAGATTCCGTCAATAATTTCCAGTAGGCGGTTACCTTGAATTGCGTTTTATCTTAGCATATTTCCCGGTTGTTTTTAACAACAGATCCACCCACAGTGGAACAACTCACAAAGGATATCCTTCTTGACTAAATCTGCTTTGTACTGAAAAAACAAATCCAAAAACCTCTTTTACCACAAGACACGGAGAGCACGGAGCTTTGATCCGCGAGCAGCGGACTCATGGTTTTGATTTGTCCCGAAAACTTCGGGCCAAATCAAATAATTATTCTCAGTGTCCTCCTTGCCCTGTTTAGATAGCTTTATAATGCTATAGAACAAAATGCGTATTCTCTTATCTGATAGAGAAAAGTGCGCGCGAGCTTTCTGCTTTATCTAACAGGGTGAATCTCAGTGGTGAATAGCTTTTAAGCATTCAGACGTACACCCAACCCTCTAAAGCATAAGGAGAATTCTCCTCAGAAGTGAATCCATTTTTAAGGGCCGTAAAGGTCGCAAATGCAGCAATAACACTGTCCAACGCATCCCCACCCGGATTGTCCAAGATTTTCGAGCGTAAGCTCTCCTCCTTGAACCTCAGAAAACCCCTCCTCTCGATACCCCCAAGGATCCTTGTCCTTGCAACTCTGTGTTTTTTATCCCCTCCTTTGTAGGATAGGCTTAGATTTTCCCTCTTCAAAGTAGAGGCGGGGCAGATCTCAAGAACCCATGCCCTGTCCGGCAGGGGTCTCTGCATGGGGAGAACACGGATCATGTTATTCCTGACGAGGGGTCCAAGCACATCCCCGATGCCAAAATAGGTTTGCCGGTAGAGGCGAAGGTTATACGGGGAGAAAGGAGTTTTAGTGTCAACATCGGTAAATCTCTTGAGTTCTTTACCGCCAGCGGCTGACTTGCACTCCTTTTTGAACTCCTCCGGGGCTTTGTGGATATCTCCAAAGGATAAAGCAAACTCCTCCCAGCTTTCTTCTTTCACCAGGGCCATGGGAATCCCGAAAGGGAAATCCAGGCCGAAGATGCTGTCCCTCTGCTTCCTGATAAATTCTCTCAGCGCTCTAAAGCTCTGTTCCCTGTCCCTCCCGGAGCCTGGCAGGTCCTCAGCCTGAAAACATTCTGTGATCGAGAGGATTTCTTCTCTAATCACACCACGTGCAATCCATATCTTTTTGCCTGCGTCCTTTGCACCGCTAAAGTCTACACCATAGATAAAACGTCGTAAATTACCGAAACTAATCATTCACGCCCTTCTGTCTGCACTGTATCATTATATTTCGTACAAGTGCTAAAAATAGCATCTTAGAGAAATAAAACGCAAAGCTTGTAACATCTGCATGTCTGAACGTTTAAGGCACTAACAAAAAACTGGGTCTATCCGAATCTCTCAAACTTCTAATTGAATGATTTTACTTATTAAATCA
>DAOVGH010000046.1 GCA_030672485.1 Desulfobacterales bacterium
CTGGCAAATCCAAGGTTCCGTTTGTTAGCTATTACTTTCAACCATGGGAGGAAATCCTTCGTTACCTCCAGGCTGTTATCTTGCGATGCATTGTCAACTACAATAACCTCACGATCATAGCCAGACTGGGAGCGGATCGAATGAAGACACCTGACTAGTATTTCGGCTGTGTTGTAGTTAACAATAACTATTGAAAGGTCACAAAGCGGTTTGATTTCCAAGCTTCTTCTCCAGTTCCCGGAGCTTTACGTACCTGACGAACACAGCAAAAGCAGATGTTACGGCTATTGTGAATCCGGCTAAGCCATCCAGAAAGCCTAATTTAATAAAATACACCTCTGCAAATTTGAAAAGAGGTCGCACTAGCAGGAAAAAAAGGTAGTAGCGTTTTCCTTCCTCGTACATATTTCCCGCCAATAGCGTTGAAAATCTATCCACAGTGTGAAGCTGACCCGAGATAATACCTTTATATGGATAATGAAAAAGATCGTTTCTTAAAATGCCAACCTCTCCATTAACATGGATCATTTCATGCACTCGCTTGCCTATCCAATAGCCCCTGTTACGCCTGAAGAGCCTGAGTTGTCTGTCTGGATAAAAACCACTGTGTTTAATCCATCTTCCCTGGTAGAAAGAGAAGCGTGGTATCCTATAGCCGTCTTTGGCGTCTTCCTTTTCAATCTCTTTTCTAATCTCATCTTGGAGACTCTGACTTATCTCTTCGTCAGCATCAATACTCAATATCCAGTCGCCTTCAGCCTTTGAAAGGGCAAAATTCTTTTGCTCCACGTATCCAGGCCATGCCCGTTGATATACCTTGTCGGTATATTCTTTGGCGATCTCGGCTGTTCCATCCTGGCTCATGGAGTCAACAACTATTATCTTGTCCGCCCATTTTGAGCTCTCAAGGCACCTTCTAATGTTCGTTTCCTCATTAAAACATATGATACAGATTGATATTGTCATGGGAATTTCCGGTACTAGGGATTATGTGGGTTGGTGCTTGGTGAGTATATGGGAGAGTCATTGGGCAGTCAATTAAAATTGGAGTCTATCCTCCAAGGCTTTCTGGTACTATTTTTTGCCTCCTTTTCCCCTTTAACCGAGGACAAGTATATGGTATATAATTCGCTGAAGGATCGCTTCATGCAGGACATTAATGCGGGGGTCATGTGTAAGGCAGGGTACATATGAAGAGTATAATCCTGGATTTGCCTGTGACGAGGGAATGACAGCAATGGATATGACGGATATCGATCCTAAATCCCTGAATAGGGCTATTGATGGTTTTGGGGAGGCAAGGACTCTTGTTATCGGCGATATTATGTTGGATCAATTCATATGGGGGCGGGTATCGAGGATTTCACCTGAAGCACCTGTGCCTGTGGTTGAGGTTGACCATGAGACTACCATGTTAGGCGGTGCAGCAAATGTGGTAAATAACATAGTCTCCCTCGGGGGTAAGGTCCTGTTGTGTGGAGTC
Organism: Desulfobacterales bacterium; assembly: GCA_030672485.1. Taxonomy (GTDB): domain Bacteria; phylum Desulfobacterota; class DSM-4660; order Desulfatiglandales; family B25-G16; genus JABXJZ01. The sequence continues at coordinate 1,484 of DAOVGH010000046.1, forward strand.
GTTGGAGACGATCATATAGGGAGGGAGATATTTTCACTGTTAAATAAGTTACGGGTTGATATCGGTGGTGTCATTGTAGACGATAATAGGCCTACAACCCTCAAGACAAGGATTATAGCCCATGCCCAGCAGGTCGTCAGGTATGATAGAGAGACCAGGGATTCTTTAAAACGAGAGACGACCAATACCATCCTAGATTTTATTGAGGATCGGAAGGATGGCCTTGCTGCGATTATTGTGTCTGATTATGGAAAAGGCGTGGTAACCAGAGAACTGATGGAGGGTGTAAAAGATGTAATGTCAACCAGGGGTATCCCGTTAGCTGTTGATCCCAATGTTAAGAATTTTTCACTTTACGAAGGTGTAACCGTCATCACCCCCAACCATAATGAGGCTCAAGTGGCCGCTGGCATGGATATATTAGATGAGGAAAGTCTGAGGAGAGTTGGTGAAAAGCTGTTGCATTTCTACAGATGCCGTGGCCTGTTGATTACAAGGGGAGAGCATGGGATGACTCTCTTTGAAGGCGATGGCAGGGCAACACATATAAAGGTGATGGCCAGAAAGGTGTACGATGTTACCGGTGCAGGAGATACCGTTGTTGCTGCCCTTATGCTCGGCATGGCTACAGGGCTTGATCTGAAATCAGCGGCCTATCTCTCTAATATGGCGGCAGGCCTCGTGGTTGGGGAGGTAGGAACATCAACGGCAAAGGCAGGTGATCTCAAGGAGGTAATTGCCCCTCACGGTTAAAATTTGTTTGTTGTCCTTTGCAACTGGCCTCGGACAAGTGCCTGCTGAAACTACGAAAAAGTGAGCATCCCTCAGGAAGCCAAAAAGGTAAAGCTGATAAGTAGCCTGTTTTCCGCCCAAGAGGAATTGATAGAAAGCGTTATTCAGCAGATGGAAGGATATTTTGGCCCTGTTGACTGGGTAAGCGAGAGACTTCTTTTTGACAGGACAAGATACTATGCAAAAGAGATGGGATGGCCTCTATACAGGCAATTCATATCTTTCGCCAAACTCATCTCTCCAGATTCTATTGTAGATATAAAGCTGGTGACCAATAGAATTGAGCGAGAGCATCTCTCTGAGAGGCGAAGGAGGATTAACATTGATCCGGGCTATATAACCTTGGAGAGGCTGGTTCTTGCTACTGGTAAGAACTATATACACAGAATCTATTTGAGAAAGGGATTGTATGCAGACCTCACCCTTATCTTTCATGCCGGGACCTTTAAGCCTCTTCGATGGACATATCCTGATTATGCCGATGAGAAAGTTATTGGCTATTTTAATATGGTGAGGCGTGGTTATTTGCAACGTCTAAGAGAAGAGGGCGAAAAAGGGACCCGGAGGTTGTTGCCGGATTCGATAGGGAGATAATTATGCTTAAAAGTATGACCGCATATGGCAGGGCCGAGTCCTTGAAAGGAACCACGGAATTCATTGCGGAAATAAGGTCGGGAAATAGTCGGTATCGAGAAATCGTTCTGAGGATCCCTCAGGGCCTTCAACCCTTTGAGGACAGGATTAGGTCTGTAATCTCTTCCAGATTAAAGAGGGGCAGGATTGAGATATCCATCCAGGCAAAAGACAATGGCGATAAAGGCTTAAACCTTGAACTAAACAGGCCATTGGTAAAGGCTTATGCTAATCTCTTCAATGAACTGAATGAGGAACTTGGTTGTGACCAACCTGTTGATGTATCCTTTTTCTCTCAGCTGAAGGATATTATTATTGTCAAACAAGACAGGGCTGATCTTGAAAAAATATGGCCTGATTTGAAGGATGTTATCGTTGAGGCCCTGCTGTCATTGGATACTATGAGAATAAATGAGGGCAGGGCCCTGGAGAAAGATTTCCTCGAGCGACTAAACAGCATTGGAGGATATGTCGATGAGATAAGAAAGAGGGCTGAAGCAACACTTGAAACCTACAAAGATAAATTAAGAGAAAAGCTTCATAAATTGGTAGAAGCCATTGAAATAAATGAGGATCGCTTGATTCAGGAAGCGGCTTTTATGGCGGAAAGATCTGATATTACCGAAGAACTGATCCGGATTGAAAGTCACCTCGAGCAGTTTAGAAACTACATGAATCAGGATGATGTGATTGGAAGGAGACTGGATTTCTTATTGCAGGAGATAAATAGGGAGGTTAATACGATTGGATCTAAGGCAATGGATTCGACTATTTCACAGCTTGCAGTAGAGATTAAGAGTGAATTGGAAAAGCTAAGGGAACAGATTCAAAATGTGGAATAATATGTTTAAAATAGTAATTAAATGTAGGAGAGAAAGGTTATGGATCCGAGTTTACTGAGTATTGGCTTTGGTAATTTTCTTGTATCCAGCCGGGTTATAGCGATTATCTCGCCATCTTCGGCACCAGCCAGGAGACTTCGGGAGGAGGCAAGGGATGACAAAAGGCTCATTGATGCAACGCAAGGTAGGAGAACGAGGTCAGTTATCATAACTGATAGCAATCATGTGATCCTGTCTGGTATTCAATCTGAGACCATAGCCCAGAGATTTTCCCCGGATGGTTCGATACGGGGGGAAGATTTGGTATGAAAAATGGAAATAGGGCCTAAAAATGGACAGATCCTTGTAATCACTGCCCCGTCAGGCACTGGAAAGACAACAATAATTGACATTGTAAGAAAGAATATAGGGAGGGTTGGCTACTCCATTTCGCATACCACTAGAAGGCAGAGACAAGGGGAGGTTAACGGGCGACACTATTACTTTGTTGATCGCCGAGAATTTGAGAAGATGATTGAGGCCGATGAATTTGTTGAATGGGCGGTTGTCTATGATCAGCTATACGGCACCTCCATTCCGAGTATCAGCAGGGAACTATCCTTAGATAAAGACCTCTTGATGGATGTTGATATACAAGGGGCCAGGGAGATAAGAAGACGATTTCCAGAGTCTCTATCAATATTCATTCTTCCTCCATCAATGGACATCCTTAAGGAGAGGCTAAAAGGGAGATCAACAAATGAAGAAGTAAATATAGACCTACGGATCAAGAAGGCACTGGGGGAAATTCAACAATGCCGAGATTACGATTTCATTATTGTAAACGATGATCTAAACCAAGCGGCGAGGGAAATAGAGGCAATTATTATAGCACAAAGAGCTCATAGAAAGAGACGTCTTCCCTTAGTCCAAAAGATATTTCATCTTTAGGGAATGTTGAGGTAGGAGATTTGCCTCAGGTCATATCTGGCATTAACGCGATTAAGGAAAACCTTAGAGAAGGTAAGGGAATAGCCGAACTCTTGGTTTCCAGGGGCAGAAAGGTTGAGCGGCTGAGGGAAATTCTGGATATGGCCAGAGAGAAGAGGATACCAATCAGATTCAAAGAGAGGCTCTATTTGGATAAAATATCGTCCGACTTTTGCCACCAGGGTGTGATAGCTATCTTAAGTAATTACACCTACTTCCCCTTAGAAGATCTGATAAGAGATGCCCTTGTAGATGAAAGAAGGGGACTTCTCCTTGTTGCGGATCACATTACTGACACCGGGAATCTCGGGTCTCTGATCAGAACCGCTGAGTTTTTTGGAGTTCAAGGTCTTATTCTGCCGAGGGACAGGTCTGCCTCCATAACAGATAGTGTTCACAAAAGATCAGCAGGCGGGTCAGCCTATCTCCCTGTGGCCAGGGTGGTTAATTTGGCGAGAGCTCTTAAGCAGTTGCAGGATGAAGGTCTCTGGATAGTAGGGGCTGTGGGGGGGAGTAAAACAAGCATCTATGGGTTTGACTGGAAAAGGGACCTGGTTCTGGTATTGGGCAGTGAGGGCAAAGGATTAAGCAAGGTTGTCAGGGATCGGTGCCATCATCTGGTCAGTATACCGAAATTGGGCCACCTGAATTCCCTTAATGTATCCGTCGCTGCAGGGATTATCCTCTCTGAAATAGTGAGGCAGAGAGGTAATTCTAAGTAAGCAGTACGCACTAGACAGTATGCGTTGGAAGGGCTTCAATACCTAGTGTCTACTGTTTACTGCCTACTCAACCTTTACTCCATCAAAGGGAACCCCTTAAGAGCCCCGCATTTAACAAGGGCACTTACAACCTCACAGATAGGCAATCCAACCACATTGGTGTAGGAGCCATTGATGTGGGTGATCATAAAAGAGCCAATCCCTTGGATGGCATAACCTCCTGCTTTGCCAAAGGGCTCACCTGTTTTAATATAGGCCTCCATTTCAATCTCGCTTATCTCCTTTATCCTTACCTTTGTTATGACTGCCTCGGTGTGCACTGTTTTGCCTCCAGGATCAACAATACAGAATCCGGTAATGACCCTGTGATTCTCCCCGCTCAAATGAAGAAGCATGTGACGGCACTCCTGACTATCCCTTGGCTTACCGAATATCCTCTTGTTCATCACGACTATGGTATCCGCACCAAGTATCCAGCGGTTTTTACAGATATGTTGTACTGATTCAGCCTTCAGCATAGCCATCTTACAGGCAATATCCGCCGGTTGCGTCCCTCCATAAAGGGTTTCCTTAACCCTGCTTCCAACTGCCTTAAATGGTATACTAACCTGCTTAAGAAGAACTTTTCTTCTCGCTGAGACAGAGGCAAGCACAAGAGGATTGTTTTTGCCAATAGGATAGTAGTAGTCCATCATTTAAGGAAGGAGATTCTATTCAAAGGAACTCTAACGGCGCCTGCATTTGGCACACATTTGGTATCCTGCGGGTAGCGCCTCAGGACATGATATATTCTTATGTGATCAAGCCTGTCTTTTCAAATAAAAAATAGGATTAAATATATTGTAGAAAAAATTTGCAATTTATGGTAATATACGAGTCAAAATCAGTTAATTGAGAAGGTGAAGGTAATGGCACTTCCCATGACGGACGATAAGAAGGAAAAAGCGAATGATATAGAGGTCTTAGAGAGCCAGCTTCAGTTCAGCAAAAGGCTTAATTTCATTACAAATAAGATAAATTCCTCCAAGGACATAGATGACATACTGATTAATTTGAGGGAGAGTGTTCTTAGTCTATTTGATGCAGACCGCTTAACCATTTATTTGGTGGATGGGGCCAGCAAAGAGATCGTTTCACGTTTTAAGACAGGTGAAGAGATAAACGAAATAAGAGTCCGTCTTAACAACAAGAGTATTGCAGGTTATTGTGCTTCCGCTGGAAAAATGGCAAGCATTGCTGATGCCTATGATAAAAATGAACTAAAACGGATTAGCCCTGAATTGACATTTGACAGGAGGTGGGATGAAAGAACCGGTTACAAGACAAAACAGGTTCTAGTTGCACCCATTAGGTTTGATAAATATCTGTTGGGGGTGATTCAGCTTATCAACAAAGGCGATGGCCAACGCTTTACATCCGAAGACCAGAAGTCTCTCGTTGAAATAACAAAGGTCTTGGGAATTGCCTTCTACAATCACCGAAAACTGAAACAAAGCAGAAGACAGACAAAATTCCATTATCTTATCAGCAACAATATTATTACCCAGAAAGATCTGGAAGAGGCTATAGGTCTTGCGCGGAAGACAAAGAGCAGTGTAGAGACTGTTCTTATGAATGACTATCATGTATCCAAAGAGGACATAGGAAAGTCTTTAAGCACGTTTTATAATACGCGATTTATCCGCTATGATGAAAAGATGGTTATTCCGGGGCAGTTGCTCAAAGGTCTTAAGCCAAGGTATTTGAAGAATAACCTTTTTGTGCCAATAGCCCAATCTGGCTCTAAGATAGTGATAACAATGGAAAACCCAGACTACTTGCCCGGGCAAGACGCGATAAAAGGGCTTATCCCTGGCCGGGAGTTTGAGTTTTGTGTTTCATTAAGGGAAGATGTTATCAAGATGATAGACCATTTCTTTGATGTCAGGAGATCAAGTCTCATACGTGGGTCAGGGAGTATCGAAGAAATCCTCGGGCAGTTGGATAGTGCAGAGCAGGGAGTAGATGATGAACTTGAAGAGTTTACTGAGGAAGACGGGGCTATCGTTCAGTTAGTAAATAAGATGGTTGTTGATGCACATAATATGGGGGCCTCTGATATCCATATAGAACCCATGATGGGCAAGGAAGATGCTGTGGTCAGGTTCAGGGTTGATGGAGATTGCCATATATACCAGACTATACCTTATACCTATAAGAATGCTCTGTGTTCCCGGATTAAGATCATGAGCGATCTCGATATAGCGGAAAGACGTCTCCCGCAGGATGGTAAAATAAAATTCAAAAGATATGCCCCATTGGACATCGAATTGAGGGTGGCTACAATCCCGACCACAGGAAGGAATGAGGATGTCGTAATGAGGCTACTGGCTAGCGGTGAACCTATACCACTAGATAAGATGGGCATGAGCGAGAGAAATTATGAGGCATTTCTGGATATGATAAAGAGGCCCTATGGTATTGCCCTTGTGGTTGGTCCTACCGGTAGCGGTAAAACCACCACGCTGCATTCAGCCCTGCGTTTCATAAATAAAACGGAGACGAAGATATGGACTGCGGAAGACCCGGTGGAGATTACACAGAAAGGTCTTCGCCAGGTCCAGGTGCAACCCAAGATAGGGCTTAATTTTGCAGCTGCCATGAGGTCATTCTTAAGGGCGGATCCGGATGTAATCATGGTTGGAGAGATGAGGGATCATGAGACAGCGGCTACGGGAATTGAGGCATCCCTTACTGGTCATCTGGTTCTTTCAACCCCTCATACCAACAGCGCACCTGAGACAATTACAAGATTGCTGGATATGGGAATGGATCCCTTTAATTTTGCCGATGCCCTTTTGGGTATCCTTGCCCAGAGACTGGTAAGGACCTTGTGCAAGGATTGTAAAGAGGCTTACCATCCATCAAGGGAGGAGTTTGACTCGTTGGCCAGGACATACGGTGATAATTTTGATGCCCTGAATATCTCCTACAATGATGATCTAACCCTTTACAGGCCCAAGGGTTGCCAAAGGTGTCAGAACACTGGATACAAGGGACGAACCGGCTTGTATGAGCTATTGGTTGGTACAACCAAAATGAAGTCCCTGATTCAGAGTAAGGCCAAAATGGAGGAGATCAGGAAACAAGCCATAGCTGACGGAATGGCAACCTTGATGCAAGACGGGGTAAGAAAGGTATTTCATGGCCAAACCGATCTTATGCAGGTAAGGAAGGTCTGCATGTAAAGATTGCCTTTTAGGGGAACCTTCCGGGATTCATCAGGCCAGTCGTCTCCTCGATGTGCATCATGATATTCATGTTCTGCAGTGCATTACCCGCCTGACCTTTAACTAAATTATCAATCACGCTGATAATAATCAGTTTTCCTGTCCTTGGGTCTATATTGAGGGAAATATTACAGAAGTTGCTGCCCCTAACATCCGTACTGCTCAAGATCTCTCCATGGCTCAATACCCTGATAAAAGGCTCCTTCCCATACATGCTACCATAGGCATCTCTCAGGCTCTCTATATTTACATTCGGGAGAAGATTTGCATAGATAGTTGTAATGATCCCCCTGCTCAAGGGAACAACATGAGGTGTAAAGGTAATCTTGATCTCCCTGCCGCTTGAAAAGGTTAATTCCCTCTCGATTTCATATACATGTTGATGGCCAGTTACCTTATACGCATTCATAGCCTCATATCTGGCTGGGAAATGAAACCCTGGCGAGGGCGTTTTTCCAGCCCCGGAGACACCGCTTTTTGCATCAAAGACGATGTCGTTACCATCTATCAGGCCTGATCTTAGAGCAGGCGCAAGCCCAAGGATAGAGCTTACTGCAAAACATCCTGGATTTCCAACCAGACCTGAGCTGGCTATTTCCGCCCTATGTAACTCGGGCAGGCCATAGATAGAGGAGGGGAGAATATCCGGATCAGCATGCTCCTCTGTCCTCCCGATTCTGGCAGCGTAAGAGGCATAGCTATCTTTATCATTGAATCGGAAGTCCCCGCTATAATCGATTACCTTAGCGCCCTTATCCAACCATGTCCTTGCCTGTCTTTGGCCTACTCCATCAGGCGTTGCGTAGAAAACAATATCAAAGTCATCCGGGCAGCTGGGGTCATCCGCATCAAAAACCAGCAGATCGCAGAATCCTTTGAGGTGTGGGTAAGTGACACTAATAGGCTTATTAACATCTTGTTTTTCTATAAGGGCACCTATGGTAACATGGGGATGATTTATGAGGAGCTCAATTAAACCGACCCCGCCGTAACCCGTTGCCCCTACAAGCCCAACCCTTATGCTTTTTTTTCGCATCTTACTAGACACTAAATCGAAACCTGATTATGTCCCCGTCCTGAACTATGTATTTTTTCCCTTCAAGGCGTAGATGGCCATCCTTCTTGGCCTCAGAAAAACTCCCATATCTGACCAATTGATCGTAAGGAAGGACCTCAGCCTTGATGAATCCCTTTTTCATATCTGAGTGGATCAGGTCTGCAGCCTCTATTGCTGATGTACCCTTGGTAACCGTCCATGATCTTACCTCGTTTTCCACAACGGTAAAAAAGGAGATAAGATTAGATACATCAAGGGACCGCTTGATAACTCTATCGATGAGGGATCTCTCAATATGGAAGGCAGATAAGAATTCCTTTGCCTCCTCTGGCTCCATCTCTCCTATCTCCATCTCTAACTTACCTCGAACTACCATAACCTCCACGTTTTCAGGGATGTGGGGCATCTTTGGCGGGTCTTCATCCTCATCTGAATTGTTAGAGATCAGAAGCAAGGGCTTGGCAGACAAAAAGGTAAAACCCCTCAGAAGAGGAGAAGCAGCCATTTCAGGACGATCCCTCAAGGGCTTTTCCTCAGATAGGATATCCATACATTTCTTTAATAGAGATGGTTCCTCGACAGTTATCTCTTTTCCTTTCCCCTCATCTGATCGTATCCTCTCGATCCTCTTTTCGGCGACCATAAGATCGCTCAGTATCATCTCCGATTCCAGCTTAAAGAAATCCTCTTCGGGCGTGGGGGGAGGGCCCCCAAAGAGCTGAAAATTTTTTACGACGTGCAGCAATCCATCACAGGTTCTGACCGTATTAAAGACCACATTTTCCTTTTCCCTCTTGGCGTGATCTGAATCTATGATTTTCGGTGGCAGCAGGTATTCTATCTGGGAATACACCGTCTTTTTTGGCTTAAATACCTCCGTGAGGTAATCTACCCTCTCATCAGGTACGTTAACTGTTGCAATTAGCTGATCTCCTTTCTTAGTCCTCTCCTCACTCTTTATCCCCCTTGCTCCAGTCAGGGCCTTGAAGATTGTAGACTTCCCCGATTCAGGCAATCCAATGATACCTAATCTCATTTTCCGTGCCTACCGTGAGCTAAAGTCATAAGTGCCTAAAGTGAACTAAAGTTTCAAGTGCCTAAAGTTAAGGGTTGAAAGTCTTTAAGTCCACAATCCATAAATTCCTCTTTAGTTTGTATCTTTATCCAGCATCAAGCATCAGGTATCAAGTATCGTTTGACTAACGGAACCAATCCCTATCTTCCTGAAATTATTAGGTAAAAAAGAAATTCCTGTAAGATCAAGCTAGATCGTAACGGTTCGTAACTATCCCCTGTAATGCATTAAATATATTTCCCTTTATCTTTCTATTGGTCTGATAAAGGCTTGAAAGCAGAGACCTGATCTGTGCCCTCTTTGATGATCCGGCCGTAGGGCAGCCACTATCTACCTCGGAAAATCCCATCTCATCAGCATATCTTTTGATAATGCCCTCATTTAACAGAAAAAGCGGCCTAATGATGAAAAGCTTCCCGTTAAATAACTCTTGTACCGGCTGGATTGTATCTATTGAACCGGCAAAAAAGAGGTTCAAGAAGAACGTCTCTATAAAATCGTCTTTCTGATGCCCAAATGCTATCTTGTTGCATTCAAGTTCTGCCGCCTTTTCAAATATGGCCTTTCTCTTCAGGCGTGAGCAGAGAAAGCACGGATTTTCTCGGTTTTCTTTTCCATGGGCACGTGGACCAAATCTGCTTTCGATAATATGGTACTCAAACCCGTTTCCGTAGAAGAAGTCCTCCATTCTTTTCCCCGTATCTTGTTCAAAACCCAAATCTACGTGAACTGCTATGAGATTGTACGTAATGGGGATCCTTTTTAGCCGATCTCTTAGGAGCCATAACAGCGATAGACTATCCTGACCACCTGAAACCGCCACCAATATTCTATCCCCATCCTGTATCATCTGAAAATTCCAGATGGCCTTACCCATAAGCCGCTTCATCTCGTTAGCAACATAACTCAATTATGCCTTTCCTCCCTCTCTCCAAATATCCTTGTTCCTATCCTTACCAGGTTTGCCCCCTCCTCTATAGCAACCTTATAGGAATTTGTCATGCCCATAGAAAGCCATTTCATCTCTACACTTGGCAAGTCAAAATCCTTGATCTGTTCAAACAACTCCCTTGTTTTTCTGAAGTACGGACGTGACTCCTCTGGATCACCGAATCTGGGTCCCATGGTCATCAGGCCCATGACCTTTATATAATCCAGAGAGGACATTTCCCTTATGAGTTGCACTACATCCTTTGGGGCTACTCCGCTTTTCTGGTTCTCCTCGCCGCTGTTGACCTCAATTGAGATGGGCATGATTTTATCGCGCCTCTTACAGCATTTTTCTATCTCTTTGGCGAGTTTCAGTGAATCCACGGATTCGATCAAGTCAAAGGTATCGATTGCCTTTTTTACCTTATTCGTCTGCAGATGTCCAATAAAGTGCCATTTGGCTTTTTCTTGTACTTCATTGATTACCCTCAGGGTCTCCTGGACATAGTTTTCTCCTATGATCCTTATACCTGCCTTTATTGCTTCAGATATCTCATCGGCGCTTCTTTGTTTGGCTGCTGCAAGCACAGTGACCCCTTCTGGTAGCTCACCTAATAGGCGCTTAACATTTTCCTTTATCATTGTATGAACTCCTCTACATAATTATGGCATTGGCACGACTGGTTTTATTAAAAGGGCGGCAACAGGGCAGATTTCTGCACAAGCATAACATTCCTTGCAGATAGCTCTGGCTTTGTCCTCTTCGCCAAAGAAGCTTATCACGGTATTGAATCCCCTTTTTGCAAAGCTT
>DAOVGH010000028.1 GCA_030672485.1 Desulfobacterales bacterium
GCTATCAGCCACAAACAGTACGGGATTTGTCGTGTTCACGGGGTTTGTTCTGCTAACTTCAGGTGCTCTAACTCATCTCGAGTTGAGTGGATGAGTTGTTAAGTGCCTGACTATTCAACCACTGAACCATTTGACTACTCACCCAACTTTTCCTGATAGTCCAGCTGAATAATTTCAAAGCCCGGTGGTGGATTCAACTGGAAAACCTCCTCCGGGATCGGTTTGTTAAATCCTAAACTCTTGTATCTTATCTCTACTAATTGATCCTGGTCTCCTTTTTGTATTTTTATCCTTAAGGGGTAAGGCCCCAGATCCCCTTGCTTAAATTCCCGTAATCTTATGGTAAGGCGTTTCTTTGGAAAATAGACAGATCTCGGTAGAAGGGGGCCAGGGGAAAAAGAGATTATCTCTACAACCTCACCCTGCCCATCATAAAGGGTAATCTGATTTGGCTTCAGGCTAACTGCCCTGCAATGGGGCTCTATTGGTATCCTACCGGAAAGTATCTTCCAGACGGAATCCAGATCAATCCCAAACAGGAAGCGCTGCTCCGTATGGAGGGGCCCTGATGGACCCGTGAAAAACTTGTTATCAATGAGGGATAATACTGAAATATTCTTCTCATCAACCACGATGTGAGAAATGGGCTTTCCCCAGGGGTGAGTAATTTCGAGCCTCACCTTGAAGGGTCTACAACCAACGGCGAGCAGATTTGATTCCGACTCTTCTCCCCTCTTCTTGAACCTTAATCTTCCGACCCCTTGAAAGCTCCGTATCTCTTCCCCTTGCTCTCTGAGGCGGGAAATAAGCTGAGCGGTCTCTTTTTGAGAGAAAGGTTTAGCCGGTGGGAAAGGGAAAAGAGGTGCACATCCAAGAAGGAGGGTGAGAGCAAAAATAGTCAGATATGATAGGAGATTGTTCCATCTTGTAGAGCGTGTCAAGGCACAGTACCTTTCAGATGCTCCATAACATCCTTGATCTTTCCCTTCAGTTTCTCATGGTCCACATTCTTGAGAGAAAGTGCCTTTTCGTAAATTTGCAAGGCCTTCCCGTAGTCCTTTTTTTTGAAATAGACATCACCTAAATGTTCATGAATGGTAGGATCTTCAGGGCTCAACACAATCGCCCTTTTCAGCTCTTCTAAGGCCTTATCGTATTGTCCTTTTCGAAAATAGACCCATCCCAGGCTATCAATGATATAACCGCTATCGGGTCGGTACTTTATAGCCCTTTCAATTAACTCCAACGCCCTATCAAGGTGAATACCCTCAACAGCATAGGTATACCCGATGTAGTTGAGGGCATCGGCGTGCTGAGGATCTATCTTTATTACCATCTCCATTTGTTCGAGACATTCTTCATTTCTTTTCAACTTATCCAATACAACACCGAGCCTGTAGAAAAGGTCTGTATTTCTCGCATTGTATCTGATGCCCTCTTTCAAGATATCCACGGCATTAAGGTATTCCTCTTTGATTTCATAAAGCGAGGTCAACATCAAATAGAGTCGAGGATTATCCCTCTTATGATTGATGGTTTCTTTGACCAGACTTATGGCCTCATCAGGCCTTTCTTGCTTTTCCAATATGTATGCCATATGCATCCTGGCATTTATAAAATAACCGCTATCGGCATTAAGCAGATCAAAGTTCTCATAGGCCCCAGCTAAATCTCCATTCTCTTCCAGGGCAGCTCCTAGATAATATCGAGCCTCCTGATCATCTGGCCATGCGGATACTATTGACTTAAGCTCTTCGATGGACTTGTTCAGTTTTCCGTACCTGAGGTATATCAGGCCCAGCCGTTTTCTCTTTAAATCCCCGGGACTGAATATCCTTTTCATCTCCTCCATATTATCTTCTGCCAGCTTCTCTTGACCGGTCTTGTAGTAAAGGGCGATCAGCTTTTCCCTGGCCACTATACTGGTAGGGTACGATAGCAATATCTTGTTATAGGTCTCTATTGCCATATCAACCTTATCCATCCGGCCATACAGAGTTGCCAAATCCATAAGAGCAGGAAGGAATTTTGAATCTATTTCAAGACCCCTTAGAAATGCCTGCTTTGCACTGTCATATGCTTTAAGCTCCATATGTATCCTTCCTTTGTAGTAATGAGCCAGCATCATCTCGGGTTCACGCTCTATAAGAATCGACAGCTCATCTAAGGCAGGACCATATTCCTTCACCCTTATGAGAAGTGTTGACAAATGAAGCCCTACATCTTTGCTTCCTGGATCCTTCTTAAGGATCTCCCTGTACTGGGATATAGCCAAGTCGAATTTCTTTAGCCGAGAGTAAACCTTTGCCAGGAACTCCCGTGCCTTGAGATCATGAGGTGTTAGCTCAACTGTTTTTTGGGCAAAAAGCAAGGCCTCTTCCGCCTTACCATTTCCAACCAATACCTGAGACAATTTCATGAGTAGATAGGGCGAATCTCTGTCATTTTTAAGGGCCTCTTTTAGATAGACTTCCGCCTCTTCATAGTCTCCATTTCCTATAGCCATACAGGCAAAGGCATAATGTTGATAGGCAAGCTGCAAAAGGTCTCCTTTGTCGCTAGTCTCTCCTAACAGAACAGGGCTTTGATTTGACAGAAACTTTTTTTCTCCCCCCATACAAGACAGGGCGAGCACAATGAGAAAAAATAAAGACCAGATAGATATCTTCTTGAATTCTTTATTCATTTAAGAAATCAGAGAAATTCTCTTGAAAATCGGGTATCTTTGCCATCAACCAGTCCTTGGCCTTTTTCAGGATCTTTTCCTGAATCTGTCGAACTCTCTCCCTGGATATATTATACTTATCTCCAAGTTCCTGAAGTGTCAATGGATCTTCGGCCAATACTCTGTTATCGAATATATCCCTGTGTTTGCTGGAAAGGGTATTCCTGTATTCCTCCAATTTTTCCCGGAGCAACTCCTTTCTTTCCCTCGTGGATACCTGCTCATCTACAGCCATTTCCGGAGAGGGCAGGAAAGAGCCATAATCTTGTTTGGCATCTTCTTTAACCGGGGCATCAATGGAAACCTCCCATCCACCTAATCGCTGCCCCATTTCTATCACTTCATCCTTTTTTACATCCAAACGTTCGGCAAGGAGCTTGGGTTCGGGATCATAACCGAGAGATAGCAACCTCTCTTTCTCCTTTGCAAGATTGAAGAAAAGCTTTCTCTGGGCCTGGGTAGTTCCAATCTTGACCAGCTTCCAATTCTCCATGATAAACTTAAGTATATAGGCCTTTATCCAAAATGAGGCATAATAGGAAAACTTAATACCCCTATGTGGATCAAATTTCTTTACCGCCTGCATCATCCCAATATTTCCCTCCTGGATTAAATCCATAAGGTTTTTCATCCAATACCTATGAAATTCCATTGCGATCTTTACCACCAATCTTAGATTGGATACAATAAGCCTATGTGCAGCCTCCTGGTCATTTTTTTCCCGGTATCTAATGGCAAGTTCTATCTCTTCCTCTTTGGTGAGAAGTCTGTACCTGCTCATTTCCCATAAGTACATCTGTAGAGGATCGTAGGCAACTAAGGATCCCTCTTTCTTGCTTGGAACAGGCATAAGGTCATAACGGGCACCTGCATTGGAGTCTTCTCTCTTTCCTTGATCTCTTCTACCTTTTTTCTTTTTCACGTTCACCTATCTCTTGCGCAAATTCCGTAGACGAAATGTTGAGGGTTAACTTGCTGTCTCGGAATTTCCTTCCGCCCAAAGCGGCATAGGCTATCTGCCAGATTTCTACCATTCACGTGGAATGCCGAAGGACCGCCTTTGAAGAAAAGGCGCCGAAGGCAAAGCAGTACCCCCGCTCGGGGCAAAGCATCTACGTTCGGCCACAGTGGCAGGCAATGGGTTAACCAACTTATGAATCTTGAATACGGACTTTGAGGTAGCTCTTCTTTCCTGCTCTTAGCAGGATGACATTATTCCGGATATCATCTGCTCCGACTATTGTCTCAAAGGATGGGACCCTTTTTCCATTTACATAGGCACCCCCCTGGGATATTAACCTTCGTGCTTCACCCCTCGTTTTACAGAGCCCTGTTTCCCTAAAAAGGATATAGGCCTCAATGCCTTTTCTTAAATCATCACTTGTCATAGAGCAGGCGGGGATTTCTCCGATGTCTCCAACAGCTTTTTCACTGAATAGCTGTCTGGCAGCGCTCCTGGCCCTATCCGCTGCGTCTTGTCCATGACATATTTTCGTGGCCTCATAGGCCAGGGCATCCTTGGCCTTTCTCAAATCCTCCCCTTTTAGTCGGGAAAGCTCTTCAATCTCATCTATGGGAAGGAATGTAAAGTAGGAAAGGAACCTCTTCACATCCTTATCATCTCTATTTACCCAATACTGGTAATATTCGTAAGGAGATGTCAATTCATGATCGAGCCATATGGCACCTCTGTTTGTTTTGCCCATCTTGGAACCATCGGCAGTGGTTATCAAGGGAAAGGTCAGACCATGGACAATCTTCCCCTCAATTCTTCTCGTCAGGTCAGCACCGGCTAAGATATTCCCCCACTGATCATTTCCTCCCATCTGCAGGAGACAGTTCCAGTTCTTAAAAAGATACCAGAAATCATAAGCCTGAAGGAGCATATAATTGAATTCTAAAAAATTGAGACCGGATTCCAGTCTCTGGCGATAGGTTTCGGCCGCCAACATCCGGTTCACACTGAAATGTCTACCTATGTCCCTTAAGAAGCCTATGTATCGTAGAGGGACCAGCCAGTCAGCGTTATTGACCATAACGGCCTTTCCATTGGAGAAATCAATAAACTGAGACAGTTGCCTCTTAATACCCTCTGCATTGTTGTCGATCTCCTCCCTCGTCATGACAGGCCTGATTTCATCCTTACCGCTGGGATCGCCCACAAGGCCGGTTCCACCACCGATCACAACTATTGGCCTATGATCTTCCCTCTGCATGTGGGCAAGGGACATAATGGGAAGCAAGCTGCCAACATGGAGGCTTTTTGCTGTCGGGTCAAAGCCGATATAACAGGTAATTGGTTTGGCCAAAAGCTCCTTGAGCATATTCTCATCAGTTACCTGTTCAATAAAGCCTCTTTCCTTAAAGATATCATATACATTCTTCAACTAATCTCCCTCCAATGGCAATCGCTCCCTTATGTCCCCTCTGGAAGCTTCAGTCTTACAACCTTTCCTTCAGGACCCAGGTGACCAACTTCCTCTCCATTCAGGAAAAACTCAATTCCTCCTGCATTACCTACCAGAATGTCAAAACCCTCATCTGCCTCCCACCTCATGGCATCCCCCGGCTCCAAAAGGTACTCCTTAGCCGCCTCATCATCGATATACATGGCTATCCAGGTCTGGCTTTTAACAGTGGCAGTAAGAATGAATTGCGGCCGTAGAGGTTTTTCATCTTTCGTCTCCTTTGGGATAGTTGGCTCCTCAGGGATGGCAATTTCCTCACTGGATTTCGGTTCCAGGACGGCTTTCTCCTCCTTCCCGACCACCTTTTCCGTCTCCTTTGGGATAGGCTCCTCAGGGATGGCAGTTTCCTCACTGGATTTCGGTGCCAGGACGGCTTTCTCCTCCTTCCCGACTACCCCTTCATCCCTTGGAGGAAAGATGTCCTCTAGCTTATCGGCTTGGACTTCCTTATCTTCCTCTCTTTCTACAGGGTCTTGTCTCTCCAGATACTGAAAGGTCTTGGCAATAATTGAAATATTCCTCCCCTTGAGATGAATTATAGAAACAATGAGGGCCAGAGCCAAAACAGAAATGATGATGGTCAGGTGCCAGCTTCTTGATTTTACAGTTAGCTCCTTCAACCCGCGCAGTTCATGTTCTTGAGACGGGTAGCTCCTCAGGTAAGAATTGAGCACCATTTCTTTGTCCAGTCCCAAAAATTCAGCGTAGGCTCGCAGAAAGCCCTTAATGAAAACCGGGGAAGGCAGTTTACCCCATTGCTCTTTTTCCAATGCCTCAAGGTAATACCTCCGTATCCTGGTCGCCTCGACCGCCTCATTCAAGTCAATATGGCCTTCTTCCCTGGCTCTTCTTAAGAGCCTACCCACGCTGCTATCTTCTGGAACTTGGTTAGCTTTTCTATTACTTGTATCCATTTACAGTATAACCTTAATAAAAGATTCCTCCCTGAGCCCTTTCAGCCACGTAGTATATCTTTTTTCGACTTTCTCCTTAAATAATCTGGAATAGATTGCATCCCTTGCCCTTTCAAAGGACTTTATCTCCCCTTTTCTCTCTTCTATGAGCTTTATTATCTGGAATCCGGATGGAGCAAGATCTAAATCGGTATATTCACCTGGAGAGAGTTCGGCTATTCTTCTTCTTAGCGTGGGTTCAAGCTGACTCACTTGTATCCATCCCAGATCCCCTCCTTCTGGAGCAGCAGGCCCCTGAGAATACGCCCTGGCCATCATGAAAAAATCGCGGCCTTCTCTAAGCCCCTCCAATATCTCCCCTCCCAGGTCTTTTACTTGAGAAATCTCTTCCTTATCATCGGGATTTCCAATCTTTAATAAAATCCTTGCCAGCTTAACCTTATGGGCCTCTGCATATTCTTTGGTATGTTTCTGATAATAATCCCTCGCATCTTCTTCTGTTATAACTATCTTTGATTTTACCTCATAATTTACCAACTGAAAACGTTCAATCTCCCCCTTTATCCTCTCCCTATACTCTTCTAGGGTGATACCTTCCTGTTTCAGGCTATATAGCAACTCCTCCTGTGTTAGATTATTTTCCCCTTTTACCTTCTCAATTGCCTCCTCTACGGCCTTCGGTGCTACCTTTATCCCCAATTTGATTACTTCTTGTCTTGTTATCTTTTCGTTGATCAGGTTATCCAATACAGCCCTGCGTACTTCATAGAAATTTGTCTCATCCCTCAGTCGCAACTCCCTTATACTCAACCCGGTTAGCCTCTTAATTGAGGTATTAAGCTCATGGAGGGTAACTATATCGCCATTGACTGTAGCTACAATTCTGTTGGTTATCTCGGCCCCGAGATGATCAGGGGCTAGCACAAGTGAAGCAAGCAATAGCATAAAGGGGAGAGTTAATTTGACCCTATTGCGCAACGTATTTAACCTTGTGCGCCTTCGGCTGACCGGAGCCGGATAGGGAGGGTTAATTGCCCTCATTGATAGCCCTCATCTTATCTAATAGGGTGTAGTTAACGGTAACGGGATAATTATCCCTCAGTTCTTTAAGCCATACGGTATAGTGCCTTTCTATTGCTTCACCAAGGAGCCTGTTTTCTATCTCTCCCATTACCTCCAAAAGCCCTTTTCTCCCTTTTGGCTCTCTCTTTAGCACTTTTGTGATATGAAAGCCATAGGGTGTTTGGATAATACTGCTTATTTCACCAACCTGGATCGAAAACACTATATCAGACAGGGGCGGAGGAAGCATATCCCTGGTGGCCCAGGCCATATCATGATCTCCCTGCAGTCCGGAGTAAATGGATTGCTCTTTCACTACTTCGGCCATGTCTTCTCCAGCACCGAGCCGGGCGAGCACAGCCTCAGCCTCGCTTCTCGTGTTACTAACGATATGCATGAGTTTCACTCTCGGAGGATGCCAGAAATCTTCCTTGCTCTCCTGATAGCAAGATTTAATAGCATGATAGGAGATAGGGGCCAGGGACTTTGTCCGTTCCTTAACAATCTTCTTAATTAAAAGTTGTTCCCTGAATCTCTCCTTCCATTCATCGTAATCTATGCATATGTTTAAGAGCGTTTCCTCAAAGCTACTGCCCGGATAATCCTTGACGATATCCTGCATAGCCCTCTCCAATTCGATGTCACTCAAGGTAATCCCCTTATCCCTTCCATACTCAAATATGAGACAGTCATGCACAATCCTATCTGCAAGACTATCAATAGAGGACCATATTACCTCCTTGGGAATCCCGTTCTCCAGCGAGGTCATGTCCACGATTCTCTCTATGTCTCTCACCGTAATTGATCGATCTCCTACTGTGATAACAACAGCTTGGCTTGATCCTGTCTTGGAGGAACATGCTGGCCAGGTGAAAAGAAAAGACAAACAAAGAAATGAAAAGATAAGGTATCTCATTGCACTGGCAAATATTGTCTCATTAAAATACATACATATCCAATCAAAAATGTGAATATTTTAGTGAAATGGTGTACTGGTATAGCCCTCTAGAGACGTATATAAGAAACGTCTAACCTATCTAAATTACAATATTATTAGGGGAATTGCAAGGGGAATTTTCCCATGGCCCTGTCTGATTATTACTCTTTTGATGCATATTGGTCAAATTGGGCTATCATCTCTCCAGCCTCCTCAAGGGTAGCAAGGGGCCCCTTTGTTCTGCTCACAACCCTGAGCTTTTGATCGGATAGGAAACAGAAATCTTCCGGATGATTAGCAACTAGATCAACCAATTTGGGTGCGGAGAGACTGGTATCCTTAGACAAGGAGAATATCATATGACCATCTTTTATGTCTAACCCCGTTGAGCCGATTTTCTTAAGGCCTATCTTGATCTTGATAACGGAAATGAGGTTTAGCACCTCTCTTGGAACAGGGCCGAACCTATCTTCAATTTCCCCTACCATCTCCCTTAATTCCAACTCCCCCCTAATGGTAGATAAACGCCTGTATATGTCAAGTCTGACATCACTCTCCTCCACGTAGTTGTGAGGAATAAAAACAGGTAAATCAGTATGTATCTCAGGGGATACCTCCTCTTTCCACACCTCTCCCTTTAGCTCCGCTATTGTCTGCTCTGTCAGTTTTAGATAGAGCTCATAGCCGATAGCCTTTATGTGACCTGACTGAGAGAGACCAAGTATGTTTCCCCCTCCTCTTATCCTCAGATCATTTAAGGCGATGTTGACTCCTGAGCCTAATTGAGAAAAATCCATCAAAACCCTTAACCTTTTCTGGGCATCGCTCGTTATCATCGATCCGTCTGAAATCAGCAGATATGCGTACGCCTTCACATTGGACCTACCAACTCTCCCCCTGAGCTGATAGATCTCAGCCAGGCCAAAGCGATCGACCTTATTAATGATTATGGTGTTGGCAGAGGGTATATCCAGGCCTGAGTCTATTATGGTAGTGCACACAAGGACATCTGTCTCCTTGGCCAAGAACCTAGCCATCGCCATCTCTAAATTCCTCTCCTTCATCTGACCATGGCCAATGTCAATCCTGGCCCTGGGAACAAGCCTTCTCAACATATCCGCCATTATCTCGATGGTTTGGACCCGATTGTGAACAAAAAAAATCTGTCCCTCTCTTGCTATTTCCCTTTCAATAGCATGCGATATAATGCCTTCATCGAACCTGGCCACATATGTCTGAATAGATAACCTGTCAGCAGGTGGTGTTTGAATGATACTCAGATCCCTCACCCCCATCAAGGACATATGCAGGGTCCTCGGTATTGGTGTAGCTGTCATGGCCAGGACATCAACGAAACGCCGATACTTTTTTAATCTTTCCTTGTCCCTGACACCAAAGCGCTGTTCCTCATCGACTATTAATAGGCCAAGGTCTTTAAATATGACGTCATCAGACAAGATTCTGTGGGTTCCAATAATAATGCCAATCTTACCACGACGTAGATCACCTACTATCTTTTTTTGGACCGAGTTGGGAACAAAGCGACTCAGGACAGCAATACTGACAGGATAGGAACCAAAGCGTGTTTTAAATGTCCGGTGATGCTGCTCGGCTAAGACAGTTGTTGGGACAAGTATAGCTACCTGTTTTCCGTCCATAACAGCCTTAAAAGAGGCCCTTATGGCTACCTCTGTCTTACCAAAACCCACATCACCACAGATAAGCCGGTCCATTGGCCTCTCTGACTCCATGTCCGTTAGTACATCGTCAATGGCCTTGATCTGATCCGGGGTCTCCTCATAATCAAAGATTGCCTCAAACTCCCTATAGTAGTTATCTACTTTTGAAAAGGCAAAACCCTTGAGGAACTTTCTCATGGCATAGAGCCTAACAAGGTCTTTGGCTATCTCCTCTATTGACCTCTTGGCCTTTTTTTTCGCCAACATCCAGGATCTTCCACCGAGCCTATCTAGCTGGGGATTCTCATCATCCAAACCAATATATTTCTGGATAATGTTTATCCTATCTGCCGGGATGTAAAGGCGGTCATTGTTAGCATAGTCAATAATGACAAAATCTCTTACCCTGCCGCTGATCTCCATCTTCGAAAGTCCACCATAGCGGCCGATGCCGTGATCCTGATGGACAACTAAATCACCCGCCTGCAATTGAGTGAAGCCTGTCCATGGAATGGCCTGCACCTGGTCCCTTTTAGTCCTTCTTTCTCTGCCCTTCTTTTCCCCGAAAATCTCATCCTCTGTAACGATAATCAGGGCTGAATCCAGAAATCTAAATCCTTGAGAAAGGTGTCCTAAGCAGATGTATAACCCTTTTTTCCTCCCTACCCCTGACCAGTCGGGCACTATCTCTTGGGCCACAAGTTGATAATTGAGCAAGATCTCTCTCAGCCGTCCTGCCTGCTGTTCCGTTCTACAGATGAATATGATCTGATTTCCTTCCTCGATCCATGCTTTAACTTTAGCTGCCAAAGGGGCAAGCGAGACCCTCGGATGGCTGATTTCCTTATAGTCATATTCCATGCCTGGCCCCAATGATTCCTTTAGCTCTACTACCAGTCCTTCCTTTCTAATGCCGGTGCTCGCATCAAGATCGAAAAAATCAATCCGTGGATATCCAACAAGGGCCTCTTTCAGCTCTTTGATGCCGAGAAAAAGCCCATCAATTTGAGGAAAAGGTCTGCCCTTTTCCAAGGCCTCATCCTGAAGTCTTCCTGCCTCGTTACTGAGCTTCTCCAGGACTGATTTGGCTCTATCCGCAAAACTATCTGATTTAGCAATGCATATATGCGCCTCTTTGGGAAGATAGTTAAAGACGGTACCAAGATGTGCGTAAAAATGCTGGAGCCATGCCTCCTGTCCTGGAAAGCTCCCTCCTATTTCCAGACCCGTTGGAAGTCTCCCCATTGACCTGGCCCTTTTAATGCTGGAGGGGCTCAGAATGATTTCATTGGCAGGGAGAATAGTTAGCTCCTTTACATCTGTCTTTGATCTCTGATTCACTGGGTCAAAGAGTCTTATGGATTCCACCGTGTCTCCCCAGAATTCAACTCTTACTGCCGAATCATATAAAGGCGGGTACAGATCAATGACACCACCCCTTACGGAAAAATCACCTCTTTCCTCAACTAATGAGGTCCGGAAATAACCAAGAGTCAGCAATTTCTCTATCATATCATCCCTGTCAATCTCCTCATTGATAGCAATGTAGTCAGCCGAGTTAAGGAGCATCTCTTTCGGCAAAAGACGTGTCATGAGGGCCTCAAATGAGGTAACAACAACTGGATCATTCGAGGTTGACAGAGCGTAAAGTGCCTCTATCCTCTGGCTTATCAACTCTTTCGGGGGGCTCAATCCCGTCAGGGGAATGATGTCATAGGAAGGAAAAAGCAATACTCTCTTATTACTCTCATGGGGGAGGAAGAAATCTAGGTCTCTATAAAACTTCCCCGCCTCCTCAGAGTTCGGGAGGATTATCAAACAAGCATGATCTATTTCGGCAAGGAGCTGAGATAATAGGTAGGCAAGGGCGGAACCGGTGATCCCAGTTACCTCTATGGACCTTGTTTTATCTCTTATCCCTCTCTTTATTGCAGTTAGGTTATCTCTTTTCCCTGACACTAATTGTCCTCCACAAGATCTCAAAGCTATTATGTTTATCGGGTCTATCGGGTTGATCACGGACAACAACTCTGATCATACATGCCGGCCAGTTCCCAGGCCATCTATCACTCCTCTGGTTTTCAAATCCCCTCCCATCTATTCTATACTATCATATTTTCTTCCTATTTTTAACAACAGATCCGTCCATAGCGCCCCGTTGCAGACACAAAAAGAACCCGATGGGCTTGCCTGGGCGTGTCTTTCAAGATCTATTTGTGATTGCCAAGAACTTTTGGAAAAATAAAATTGGTATTAGTTCACCGCAGAGGACGCAGAGGGAATGTTCTTTTACCTGGCTGGGAGACGACAGCCAGGTAAAAACACCAGCCTCCGGCAAAGTAATTGGTTTAATCATTTGCGGGTATTGTAGGGAAGATCACAGCGATGAATATTAATAATCT
>DAOVGH010000072.1 GCA_030672485.1 Desulfobacterales bacterium
ACATCACCACCTACATAACCTGTTTCACTAAATTTGGTAGCATCACCCTTGACGAATGGAACACCTATCTTCTGGGCAATTAATTTTATCAAATATGTTTTGCCAACACCTGTAGGACCTATCATAAGAATATTGTTTTTAATCATCCCTACAGAAAAGGGCTTTTCTCTTTTAGATGGCTTACCGAGGGATTTTATCCGGTTGAAATGGGTACAGATTTTTGTAGCCAGGACACCTTTGGCTCGATCTTGCTTAACTACGTATGCATCTAAATAGGACTCTAATTCCTCCGGCTTCATATCAAAAGCAGGCACACCATCCTTCTTGACGTCCCCTTTTCCACCTTCCTCCTTCTTCTTGGGCTCGCTCTGAGGAAAGAGCAGGGGGGATACTATCTTTATCCGATCACCGTATTTTTTGGAAAGATAGTCACTTAGCTCCTTTTCGAGTTCTTTCTGACTAGGAAGCTTCTGGTCTTTCTCTCTTTCCCTTTCCAGACTATCTTCAAATTCCATTAACCTTCCCCATATGAATGTCTTTAAGGATTATTTAAAAGCTTTGATCTTTCACTATAGTCATTATACTTACCCTTTGCAACCCCTTTTTGAAACCGAGTTCTTGAATCCCTCTTTACTCTATCCCCTATTGCTATCCCATATTTTCGATTTCCAGTTCTTCCTCTCGAAAGACACAAGAGATCCAAACAGCTCCAAACCTGGAACAGCGGAATCTACAACTGATAGCGGTTGTTGAAAAAGGTCACCGCGATTTCATCCAGTGATTCGAGGTTTAAAAAGAAACAATCGCTTATGATGATTTTCGCCGAATGAACAGAGTAGGACCAAGGATTCAGCAAGTCACGGCAACTTTTATCTACCCTATCTCATCTTTGGTCCACGATCATCTTTTACTCCAAGTATATTCCTGATACTATTTTCATAAGGTGATTTGAGGACTCCCTTTTCGGTTATTATGCCGGAGATGTATCCTGCCGGGGTTATGTCAAAGGCTGGGTTCAAGGCATCCACACCTTCTGGGCCTAGCAGATGACCGGCAAAGGAAACTACCTCATCTGGTTCCCTTTCTTCAATAGGGATCAAAGCGCCATTTTCTAAATCAAGATCAAAGGTCGAAAGGGGTGCGGCAACGTAAAAGGGAATCTTATTCTCCTTTGCTATCACGGCCAACTGGTAGGAACCGATTTTATTGGCCGTGTCCCCATTTGAGGCTATCCGATCAGCCCCGGTTATTACCAAATCTATCATCTTTTTTCTCATGAAATAACCTGCCGCACTATCTACTATCACCGTAAATGGGATGTTCTCCTCCATGAGTTCAAATGCCGTAAGGCGCATACCCTGAAGCAATGGTCTTGTCTCATCGACGATCACACGGATGTCTTTCCCAGCCTCATGAGCAGCCCGGATCACGCCCAAAGCAGTACCATAACCACCGGTAGCTAAGGCCCCGGCGTTGCAGTGAGTAAGGATAGTTGCTCCGTCTGGGATGAGGCCCAGACCATTATGACCGATCATGAGATTTATCTGAATGTCCCCCTCTAAGATGACCTGGGATTCCTTTCTGATTGTCTTCTTAATCTCCTCCACACTCCTATCAAACATTCCTTCCACAACCCTTATCATCCTCTCCACTGCCCACCTGAGATTAACTGCTGTTGGTCTGGCCGATTTGATTTGCTGGCCCATTTTCAAGAATTTGCTCCTGAAGGTTCCGTAATTCTCCGTCTTAATTGTTTGAGAACCCAAAGCCAGGCCCATGGCTGCAGCCACACCAATAGCTGGGGCACCCCGTATAGCCATTTCTCTTATGGCAGCAATGACATCCTGAAGGCTGCGACAGACAAGCCACTCCTTTTTTTGGGGGAGTTTTCGCTGATCAATAATACAGACACGGTTATTTTCCCATCGTATGGTAGGGATCATGACAGAAACCACTATACGTTCAGGTATTCCGGCGGATCAGCTTCCAGGAAAAACAAGGGGTCTCGAGTTTGTCGAGTTCACTTTAGGCCTGCCCGTCCCGCTCTGCGGGACGAGGCGGGCGGGCACTCATAACTTTAGGCACTTAGTATAGATAATACCACCCTATTCCATGCCTTAGGGCCACTTCCCTCTGCCCTTATAAGATCTGGATGATCGAGGCCTTCTACGTAAGTGCCATCTTTACCTTGCATTAAAATAGCCCTATCTACGGCCTTTAACATGGCAATATCATTCGGGCTGTCTCCAAGGGCAACAGAAAAACTTGGGCCCCATAGTTTTCTATAAATACTTAGCAATACCTCCACCGCCCTACCCTTATCGCTACCCACGGAAAGATGAAAAAATCGACCCCCATGCATACAATCAAGGCCGAGATCAGACGCTTTCCTGCAGAATATCTCCCCATCATCGAGGGCATTTTTTAACACTACCGGTTCATCAAATTCTCTCCTGGAGGCAAGAATGGCCTCTTCTAACGTGAGGCCGGTTATAGCAGCAACCTCCTCAGGAGGCATCTCCGAAAAACCCTTGAAGTCAAAATCCTCCTTTAACCTACTGCTTTTCTCAAGCACCTCCTTAATTGGCCTTCCTATAAGGAGTGCATCAAAACCATTGACCTTTTCATAGGGGCAGTCTTGGGGTAATGTAAACGTAGCCGGGAAAAATATGCCCCCGCCATTTTCTGTTATAAATGGGCTATCAAGAGATAATCTTTCCCTCCAAATCTCAATTTCAGCACGGGTCTTGCTGCTTACTAAGATGAGGGGGATTTTTAGTGAATGAATAAGCTTCAGGGCCGGTAGCGCTGGGCTGAAATCGTACGTGTGTTCATCGAGCAAAGTGACATCTAAGTCTGTAAATATCAAGATCTGATGCCCGCGCCTTTTTGAACTCTCAACCATGGAAATAATCCCTAACCTGTTTTATGGCACAAAATTTGCCGCACATGGTGCATACATCCTTTTCAGCCGGTGGCCTATTCTGTCTGTATTTTCTGGCCATTACTTGATCAAGCGCCAGATCCATCTGTTTTTCCCAATTAAGGACCTTTCGCGCCATACCCATCTTTTTGTCTAACTCCATGGCAAGCTTGCTCCCTCTTGCAATATCAGCGGCGTGGGCAGCAATCTTTGTGGCAATCACCCCCTCCCTCACGTCATCCACTGAAGGCAAAGAAAGGTGCTCGCTCGGTGTCACGTAGCAGAGGAAATCTGCTCCGGCCCAGCCAGCTACAGCGCCGCCTATAGCACAGGCAATATGATCATGGCCCGCAGCTATATCAGTTACTAAGGGCCCGAGTACATAGAAGGGGGCATTATTACAGAGGCTTTTCTCAAGTTTGATGTTTGCCTCAATCTCATGTAACGGTATATGGCCTGGCCCTTCTATCATTACCTGCACATCCTCTCCCCAAGCCAGTTTTGTAAGATGACCTAAGGTCATGAGTTCATGGATCTGGGCCCTGTCAGTGGAGTCAGCCAGACAGCCAGGCCTTAGGCTGTCACCGAGACTGAGAACAACATCGTATTTTTTGGCAATGGACAAGAGCCTGTCGTAATATTCAAACAGAGGGTTCTCCTTCTCATGATGGAGCATCCAGGTAGTCAGGAATGCTCCTCCCCTGCTGACTATGTCAAGATCTCTGCCTTGGCTCTTGAGCATCTCCAGGCCCTCAAGAGTGAGACCGCAATGGACAGTGATAAAGTCAACACCATCGGATACGTGCCTTTCTATTACTTCAAATAGCTTATCCACGGTTAGGTGAACGAGACCGCCCGACTCCTCAACTGCCTCTATCACTGCCTGGTATATGGGAACCGTTCCGAGGGGTATTTTGGATGCCCCTAGAATTTTCCTTCTTATCAGATCAACGTCACCACCTGTAGAAAGGTCCATCACAGTATCTGCTCCCGCCTCAACAGAGACTTCGAGTTTGTCCATCTCCTCTTCCAGATCGATATGATCGGATGAGGTGCCAATGTTTGAGTTCACCTTTATTAACAATCCTTCACCAATCCCGCAGGGCTCTAAATTCTTGTGATGCCTATTTGCCGGGATGACAACCCTTCCTTGAGCCACCATTTCCCCAAGGTAGGATGGATCAATTTTCTCTTTTCCAGCAATATACTTAATCTCCGGGGTCAAAACCCCATCCCTTGCCTTTCTTAACTGAGTCATTATTCCGCTTCTCCTTTTCTATTTATATTGCAGGTTGTACAGCCCCAGGGCCTTTGCCCACTCTGAACCCCTTACTGACTGCCTTTCTCGTAAAGTCATGGGCCATCTCGGCCCCCTTTATGACACTGTTGCCCATGGCTAGAAATGTAGCTAAGGCTGCCGAAAAAACGCACCCGCTCCCATGGGTGTGCTCGGAATCTATCTCTGGTCCTCCAAAATGATAGAACTCCTCACCATCATATAGTATATCCACACATTCCCTCTCAAGATGGCCTCCGGTTATAATAACATTGGCAGGGCCAAATTCCTTGATCCGCTTGGCTGCTGCTACCATCTCTTGCATGTTGCTCACCTTCTTCCCGCTCAAGACCCCAGCCTCATGTAAATTGGGGGTCACAACAGTTGCTAGCGGCAAGAGCTGCTCTCTCATCAGCGTCACAGCATCTGACTTCAGCAAGGCCTTTCCGGTTGACGAAAGGATTACCGGATCTACTACGAGCGAGGGTAATCTATATCTTCCGAGTGTTCTCGCCACAGCCTCGAGCACATCTGCATTGAAGAGCATCCCGGTTTTTGCAGCATGGGGAGACATGTCATTGATGACACCATCCAACTGGGCCACAACAAAATCAGGGGGAACCTTGAGGATACTATCAACCCCGAGGGAATTCTGGGCAGTCAAGGCGCATATTACCGTTAGGGGATAGGCCCCAAGGGTAAATATTGTCTTGATGTCTGCCTGAATCCCTGCTCCTCCCCCGCTATCCGAACCTGCTATTGTCAATACCTTTATCATCTATAACATAAAAAGCCGTTTTCTCGTTAAAAGAAAACGACTGATTTTAGACCAAATAAGACCAAGACGTAAGGTCTTTTCAAGAATAGATATCAGCCTACACACCTCTACTCTTCTAATCTATCAATCTGCCTACAAATTTGTCAATCAAATTTTACCCTTACCTGCTTGTCTTCTTGACTTTAATGGCCGTTTGCCCTATATGGTTAAGCTTATGGAATTAGGGATAATGCAAAAGATATTTCTGTCTTGGAAACCATTAGACAAGGAAATCCCTTAGGTAAAGGATAGAGGATGCGTAAGAGATTTAGGTTATTGTTCTCCATAAACCCCCTCTCCATCACCATTTATCTTACCCTTTTGATAGCCCTTATATTCCTTGTAGGCCCACCATTTCTTGAGATTGTTGAACTCAAGACCTTGGATTTGAGGTTTAGATCAAGGGGAACTATGAAGGCAAGTGATGCTGTTGTACTTGCTGTTATAGATGAAAAAAGCCTTGATGAAGAGGGAAGATGGCCGTGGCCCCGATCCAAGATTGCCAGGCTGGTTGACTATCTCTCGGATGATGGGGCAAAGGTCATAGGATTTGATGTTGGCTTTCTTGAGCCCGATGAAAACAACAATCTCTCCTTTATCCAGGAACTGGAGTCTAAGATGCGGAGCCTACAATTAAGAAACATCGAGTTAGACAGATTTCTATATGAATCCAGGCTCTTGGCTGATAATGATCTTATCTTAGCCGATGCCATAAAAAGCTCAAAGGCCAAGGTTGTACTCGGCTATTTCTTTCATACCAGCCAAGAGGCTCTTGGCTATGAGATTGAACCGGAGACCATAAATAATAGCTTAGCCCAAATAGGTGCATCCAGATACCCCATTCACTTGTCTCAGGAAGAAACCAATATCGACCCCTTCGTTGTTGAAGCCTACGCCCCTGAAGTAAATCTCCAGATACTAAATCAGGCCACGGACGCATCCGGTTATCTTAACGTGTTCCCCGACCCAGATGGTGTCGTCAGGTGGATACCCTTAATTATGAAATGTGGAGGGGAGACCTTTTCCCCTCTTTCCGTACAATCTATATGGCAGTACTTGGATCGCCCTCCCCTGATGGTCAAGATAGCCCCCTACGGGGTAGAGGGGATTCAGATGGGGGAAATTGCTGTTCCAACTGATGAGACAGGTCGATTGATGATAAACTACCTCGGTCCGCCCAAGACGTTTCCCCATTATCCTATTACAGACAT
>DAOVGH010000030.1 GCA_030672485.1 Desulfobacterales bacterium
AAGGAAGAGATAAAAAGCATCGTTGATATACAAATAGGACACCTAACAAAAAGGCTTCGGGACCATAAGATAAACCTTCAACTGACAGACGGGACAAGGGAATTCTTGGCCGATATTGGATTTGATCCTGTCTATGGTGCGCGGCCCTTGAAAAGGGTTATTCAACATCACATTGAAGATGAGCTGGCATTGAAGATATTGAGTGGTGATGTTGTAGATGGAGATACTGTTAAAGTTGGCATAGAGGATGGAAAGGTAGTGTTTACGTAAGCGTTCAGCTGTCAGCAATGAGCTGTTAGGCCTAAGATATGACCAAAAGATGCTGAGGGCTGACTGCTATGCGCTGGACGCCACCATATATTGAGTCAATGGAGCTTAGATGTTTATAGCAAAATCGGGAAAGGTTCAGACCAGAGCCTGCCTATGTCTTTTTAAACTGGTTTTTCCTCCCTTACTTTCCTTTCTCCTTTTTCCATCTCTAAGCTGGGCAGACCAAGTCTTTCCCAGGGAGAATGCTGTAGTACGAGCTGTCAGGAAAGTAAGCCCCGCTGTTGTCAACATCAGCACCAGCAAGTTGGTGGAGAGAGATCTCAACCCCTTTTTCCCTTGGGAAGATGATGATCTCTTTAACAGGTTCTTCAGGGATTTTTTCGAACCCCGCAAAAGACAATATGTTAAAAATAGTCTCGGCTCCGGCGTTATCATTGATAGCACTCACAAGTATATCCTGACCAATCACCATGTTATTGTGAGGGCATCCAAGATCGCTATCACCTTAGCCGACCAGCAGAAGTTTGAGGCCAGGGTAGTAGGTGCTGACCCAAAATCGGATCTGGCTGTCCTAAAAATTGAAGCAGGCTCGGGACTACCCACTATTACCATGGGTAGATCAGATGATCTGATGATAGGAGAGACGGTAATTGCCATAGGCAATCCATTTGGTCTCTCTCACACCGTAACAACCGGGGTGATAAGCGCCTTGAACAGATCTGTAAAAACGGAAAGCGGCGTTTATCACAATTTCATACAGATAGATGCCTCTATCAACCCCGGAAACAGCGGTGGCCCCCTTCTCAATATCAATGGTGAGCTAATAGGCATCAATACAGCCATCTATTCCGGGGCTGAGGGGATAGGTTTTGCCATACCTATTAGCAGGGCAAAGCGAATTGTGAGCGACCTCATAAATTACGGCCGGGTACATACGGCCTGGCTCGGTATCACAGTTCAGGATTTGAACGAAAACTTAATCAAATACTTCCATTTGCCCGTAAATTACGGTGCCCTGATTACAGAGATTCTGGCTGGTTCACCAGCAAAAAAGAGGGACCTCGAAAGGGGGGACATCATTATCGAGCTCAACAAAAATAGGATTAAATCCAGTCGCGATTATCACGACCAATTATCCCAGTATACTGCCAGTGAAATGATTCAGCTGGTTTTTTTCAGGGACGGAAAAAGGCAAAAGATAGGGATAAAGGCTGCTTCCTTCCCGCCTGATTTTGCCCTTGATTTATCATTTGAGCGGCTGGGCTTCAGGGTTGAAGAATTGAGCAGGTCCTTGGCCGTCAAATATAGGTTGAAGGAGACCGAGGGCCTGGTTATTGTGGCTATTAAAAAAAGCTCCCAGGCAGATACCATAGGTTTGACACCAGGTGATCTTGTCAGGGGGATAAATGATGTTCCAATTACCACCAAACAAGATTTTAAAAAGGCATTTATCAGATACAGGCTTAAACAAAGGATAACCGTACTCATTCAAAGGGGCTGGACCGTTTATTCTGTTCCTTTCAAAATGTAAACTCCGTCTTCTAATTCTTCCATCCTTTCCAAATTTCTTTCCTCCTGCCATTCCTTGATTGCCTCAATGAATTGTTCCCCAGCAAGGCCTGGATCATTTTCCTGTCGGTCTTTGGCTGCCAAGTAATGCTTCTATTAGCTTCTTCCAGCGTAGCCCTCCAAAGATAAGCGCTATTCTTGACCAATGTGTAAGCCGTTGATCCTTGTCTTTACAAGGGGAAAAAATGTGAGGGGAAAAAATAAAAAGATTTAAAAAACAGAGTTTTTTGAAGGAAATGCGAGTTTGGGGATATGGATAGAATTGTCCGTGGATTCAAATGAAGGTGAAATTATCTGAATTTTTTGATTATTTTTTGTTCTATTCATTTCCTTGTCCAGTGAGGATTTGAAGAGATTACATTCATTATGTTCATTGAATCAATATATTACCCATGTTGAAAATCAAAAGAAGGGCTAAGATAATTTTTCATACAGTCGTCTTTGACAGTCATAGCTATTTTTTTTAGAAGACACCGAGGTTTTCAAAATACAGGCATCTGCCTAAATCGGGGGTAGGATATGGAGACGGCGGGCAGTCATGTAAAAGAGCTCTTTAAAGAAGTAATGCCAGAGGAGGCGCCACAGCCGAGTGAAGAGCTTTACAGAAACATAGTGGAGGAGAGTTTCGACGGCATATTTGTCCAAAGAGGGACTAAGATCATCTTTGCTAACAGGCGTCTCTGTGAGATGCTCGGGTACGAAAAGGGCGAGCTCCAAGGTATGGACCATTGGCTGGTCTACCATCCCGACTATCGGGATTACATCAGAGAACAGGCAAAGATCCGTTTGCGCGGAGAGAAGATCCGCTCTCAATACGAGGGCAAGTTACAGCGCAAAGACGGATCATCATTTGACGGGGAGATCGGTGCGAGAGCTGTCAGTTTCCAGGGTCAACCTGTAATCCAGGTTTGGATCCGAGACATTACGGAACAAAAGCAGGCGGAGGAAGAGAAAAAGAAACTCCAAGCCCAACTCCAACAAGCCCGGAAAATGGAAGCAGTCGGCACGCTTGCTGGAGGTATTGCCCATGGCTTTAATAACCTCCTTATGGGTATACAGGGCTATACGTCTTTAATGCTCATGGATATTGGCTCAACACATCCTCATTATGAGAGATTGAAGAATATCGAAAAATCCGTCCAACGCGGGATGGAACTTACAAGGCAATTATTGGGTTTTGCCAGAGGCGGAAAATATGAGGTCAAACCCACTGATATGAATGAGCTAATCGGGAAAAGTTCAGAGATATTTGGCCGAACACAGAATCAGATTAAGATTCACAGTAAGTTTCAAAAAGACATCTGGACAGTAGAGGCGGACCAGGGGCAGATTGAGCAGGCGCTATTAAACCTCTATGCCAATGCCTGGCAGGCAATGCCAGGAGGCGGTGAGTTAGATCTTGAAACACAAAACATTATCCTGGATGAACACTATACCAAACCTTATCAGGCAAAAGCCGGCAGGTATGTAAAGACAACTGTTGCAGACACAGGAGTTGGTATGGATGAGGCAACCCGGCAGAGAATATTTGACCCGTTCTTTACCACCAAAGAGATGGGTTGGGGTAAAGGTCTGGGGTTGGCCTCTGTTTATGGTATCATCAAAAACCATGGAGGTATCATAAACGTTCACAGTAGAAACGGTGAAGGAACCGCCTTTAACATTTACCTGCCGGCTTCGGAAAAAGAGGTAATATAAGAGAAAAAGTTGCCAGAAGAGATACTGAGTCAGAGAGGCCTCTTCTCATAAGGCCATTCCCTTCAAGTAGATATAGCATAAACAGCCAGGGACTAAAAATCGGGCTGAGCTGTCTCGTCTGCTATTCCTTTCAAATGACAGGTATCATTCATCATACAGAGAATAAGCCCATCACTTGAATATTCAATCAAATTAATGCACCCTGTATCTTGTTTAATCTCCCAGAAATGCGAGTTACTGAGGCCTAGAATCGCACACAGGAGGGCCTTGTTTACAACCCTGTGAGGAATGACAAGGATTGACTTGCCCGGATTTTCTTTTACAATGCCCTTAAAGGCACGAAAAGATCGCTCCATTACCTCATCAAGAGTTTCTCCCTTGGGGAATCTTACCAAGTCTGGCCTTTTTTCCCACTTTACGTATTGATCCTTGTATCTTTTTTTTACCTCATCAAATGTTAGACCCTCCCACTCACCGTAGCTTATATCAATTAGCCCCTGAACGGGCACTATTTCAAGATTAAAAAACTCTGCAATTGGCTGAGCGGTTTCAATGGAACGCCTGAGTGGACTTGCATAAATAGCATCAACTTTCTTATCTTTCAGTGCCTCAGCTATAGCCTTTGCCTCCTTATGTCCCCTTTCATTTAACGGAATGTCTACCCTCCCCCTGAATACGAGGCTTCTATTCCACTCTGTCTGTCCGTGTCTGACTAAATATACCCTTGTCATACGTGCCCCCTGATCCGAATTTATTCGTTGACTTCAGACCTCTGACTCAGCGTGACCACTTACACCATGCCATTGCTATTCGCAGGATTCAAGCCCTTAATTAGCTTGACAAAATGACCTACTCCTTTTAGGCTTCTAGTTGAAATGGCCATCTGAAGAACCTTGAAAAAACTTTACCTCAGGAGGATGCAAAATGAGTAAAGTATCCACAGCCCTCATAAGTGTCACCGATAAGAGTGGTATAGTTGAATTTGCAAGATCCTTGGAGAGATTAGGGGTAGAAATTCTTTCAACCGGGGGTACGGCTAGGACAATAAGGGATGGAGGAATAAAGGTTTTGGATATATCCGAGTATACTGGCTTTCCTGAGATGATGGATGGCAGGGTCAAAACACTTCACCCAAAGGTACATGGCGGATTGCTGGGAAGGAGAGATAACCAAGAAGATATTCAGATGATGAGGCTCCATGGTATAAGAAATATAGACCTGGTGGTCGTTAATCTGTATCAATTCGAACAAACAGTTGCAAAGGCGGGATGCACCCTGGAAGAGGCTGTGGAGAATATCGATATAGGCGGTCCTTCCATGCTCAGATCGGCGGCCAAAAATTTCAGGTATGTAACTATTATCGTTAATCCATCAGATTATCCGAAGGTGTTAAAGGAGATCACGGAATCCGGGGAGACAACCTTAAAGACCCGCTTTGAACTGGCTAAAAAAGTCTTTGCCCATACCTGGCAATACGACAGGTCAATAAGTGATTATTTAGAAGGGGTACAAATATAGAGTTTTTTTGCGTTCATAGAGTTTGTTGTGTCTATTGTGCTCAAAGGGTTTAACACAACAAACTCAAGAAACTCAATTGACAATTTTGTCCTTTACAATGCGATCGACCGGGTAAACTTAGAATCTATAGTAGTGGACGTCCATGCCTAAGGAGGATTTAGGTAGTATGGAATATAATTCAGGGGATATCCAGCCTGATGCTAAGCGGTTCAGATTGGTAAAGTTTTTTGCCTATACAAGTTTTGTGATCCTCATTATTTCGACCTTCATCCTCTCAATGGTTATCTCCCAGCGGGCCACAAAGGTTATGATGACTACCTATGAAAACCACGCTCTCCTTATAGCAAATAATTTGAACCATCAAGTATTTCACTATTTTGTGCGCCCTATTATGTTCAGATACGGGGCAATCAGCCTGAGAGAAAAGGAACAATCTGATCTGATGGACAAAATAGTCACGACAACTATCCACTCCTTTAACATAGAAAGGGTCAATATGTATGATACCCAAAAGGGGCAAATTGCCTATAGTACCGATAGGGAGCTGATCGGGTTAACTGGCAGAGGAGGTATGGGATATAGAACTGCCCTTGAGGGAAAACATAGCTCGCGTCTAATATCTCGTGAGCCTGCGCTTTTTGGAACCTGGTTCATGGATTTTGCAAAGGAAAAGAAGCTGAGAACATTTATACCTTTCAGGGCGGAACCCCCCAAATCTTATTTAGGGATATTGGGTGTATTTGAATTGACCCAGGATCTCACAAAAGAATATGAGTCTATAATAAGATTCAGGTATCTCATCTTTGGTGTATCTCTTGCGATTATGTTTCTTATATTTCTGGCTCTCCTGCTGGTAGTAAGAAAGGCTGAACGCATACTTAGAAAGAGGGCACAGGAACAAAGGCTATTGGAAGATCAACTGAATCAAGCGGAGCGCTTAGCTGCGCTTGGTGAGATGGTTGCCGGTGTTTCTCACGAGATAAAAAACCCCTTAGGCATAATCAGGAGTACCGCAGAATTGTTGGCAGAGAAATCAGCATCCGATCAGACCCAGAAAAAACTGTCCAACATTATTTTTGAGGAGTCAGGGCGCCTAAATGATATTGTAACTGACTTTCTTGACTTTGCCAGGCCCCAGGTGCCAAATCTCCAGGACTGTCACCTTGAGCAAATTATCGATAGAAACATCTCTTTCCTGCGACCTGAACTAGATAAAAAAGGGGTCATAGTGAATAATGGCAATCTGCATGGTGGATCATTTGCCATCGAGGCAGATCCAGAGCTTCTCTACAGGGCATTCTTAAATATTTTTTTAAACGCTATTCAGTCAATGGAGGATGGCGGGAATATCACTGTCAAGATTGAAGAGGAGAAAGAAAATTACAGTGCAGAAATTCAAGATACAGGAGTCGGGATCAGTAAGAAAAACCTCAAGAAGATATTCAATCCCTTTTTTACAACAAAGGATACGGGGAGCGGCCTTGGACTGCCTATTGTGAAAAAGATCATAGAAGGGCACAGAGGAACTATATGGATAGAGAGTGAGGAAGAAGTGGGCACAAGGGTATTTGTTACATTGCCACGGAAAGAATGAATGAGAAGAGCCTTTATATGGAAACGATCTTGATCGTAGATGATGAAAAGAACTATCTGGTTATCCTTGAAGCCCTGCTGGCCCCTGAGGGCTACGAGATAATCACGGAAGATGACGCGCTCAATGCCCTTCGCTTGATCAGGGAAACTGATCTGGATCTGGTTATTACCGATATGAAAATGGCCGGGATGGACGGGATGGAGCTCTTGGAAGAGGCAAAGAAAATAGACCCTGGACTCCCAGTCATCATAATGACTGCCTATGGGACAATAGAGATGGCAGTGGAGGCTATGAAAAAGAGGGCCTATGATTACATCACCAAGCCTTTCAGGAATGAGGAATTAAAGCTGACCATCAAAAAAGCCCTCGAACTTTATAGGCTTAGAAAGGAAAACAGGCTCCTCAGTGAGGCCCTTTCAGATCGCTACAGGTATGGAAATATAATTGGCAAGAGCAAGCCCATGCTCAAGATCTATGATATGATCGGGAAAGTTGCTCAATCCAGGGCATCCGTAATGATCATAGGCCCATCTGGTACTGGTAAGGAACTGATCGCCAAGGCCATTCATTATGACAGCCCAAGAAAAAATAGGCCCTTTATCTCTATAAATTGCGGTGCATTGACTGAAACCTTGTTGGAAAGTGAACTGTTCGGTCATGAGAGAGGTGCCTTTACCGGTGCTATTGCCATGAAAAAGGGACGATTTGAATTGGCTGATGAGGGAACCTTATTTCTCGACGAGGTTGGCGCGATGTCACCTTCACTACAGGTAAAGCTTCTTAGGGTATTGCAGGAGATGGAATTTGAAAGGGTGGGGGGAACTAAGACTATTGAAGTGGATGTCAGAATTTTGTCAGCCTCTAATCGCAAATTAGAAGAACAGGTAGATAGGGGAATATTCAGGGAGGATCTTTTCTATCGTTTGAATGTGGTTCAGATAGAGGTGCCACCCTTAAAAAATAGGATCGACGATATCCCCTTTCTGGTTGCACATTTTGTAGAAAAATTCCAGCCATCCAAAAAGAGAAAAATACAGCTATCCCCCGAGGTCTGGAAGGCCCTGTACAGCTACAACTGGCCCGGGAATATCAGGGAGCTGGAGAATACAATTGAAAGAGCTCTAGTAATGAGTTCAAATGAAACCATAACCCCGGCAGATCTGCCAGATTATTTGGTGAAAAAGAAAGAGGAAAGGATAGATCTCGATAAAGTTGTGCCACGGACCCTGAAGTTAGCTGAGGCCCTTAAACAGATAGAGGGAAAACTTATTGTAAGGGCCCTAAGATCCTCCAACGATGTGCAATCCAAAGCAGCTGAAATGCTTGGCATCAGTCGGCGTGTGATGCATTACAAGATGAGAAAGTACGGGATGCTGAGGTGAGTGTCAAGAAATTGTCACAACAATTTTTGCTTTAGTTTCAATATATTAAATAGCTGGCATACCTAGCTTTGGCGTGTGGTGTTGTTACAAGATTGTCACAACAATTTTTGCTTTAGTTTCAATATATTAAATAGCTGGCATACCTATCAGGGGTGCAATCTTGTTACAAACTTGTAACAATCCTCCATGATAGGGATGTAGATTTAGAGGTTAGGTTAAAAAAATAGGCATGTCATTTCAGTTAATTATCTTCTATTGTTATGAGATCTAAAAATCTGGCAAGAATATTGCTGCTAATTAACTTTCAAGGCAAAAGCTAAAAGACTCTTTTCTCCTAACAAAAAACCAACCGCTTAACAGTGGTTGGTTTTTTGTTTAGTATCCAAGGCTTCTTAAGGAACGTGTATCACTGCTCCACCTCTTTTTTACCTTGACGAAGAGTTCCAGGTAGACTTTAAGGGAAAATATCCTTTCTATCTCAATCCTTGCGCTTTTTCCTATTCTTTTAATCATTCTTCCATCTTTTCCTATAATCATCCCTTTCTGTGATGCCCTTTCCACATAGATAACAGCCATGACAGTGAGGAAGTTCGTTTTCGGGTCTTCCTCTAACCTTTCAACCACCACAGCCGAAGAATACGGTAACTCTTCTCTTGTCTCATAATATATTTTCTCCCTTATAATTTCGGCTATTAGAAATTCCTCAGGCTGATCGGTGCGCATCTCAGGAGGAAAAAATTGAGGACCTGGAGAAAGCCTCTTCTTTAGCTCCTCTTTTAGGGTTTCCAGCCCATCACCATAAAGGGCGGATATAGGTATAATGGAATCAAAACAATGAAGTCTGCTGTATGATTCAATTATGGGAAGCAGCCTTTCTTTTTTGATTAGATCTATCTTGTTTACCGCCAGGATGGCGGGTTTAGCTGTCCTTTTCAAGACTCCTAAAACAATATTCATCTCTTTATTATTACCGGGCTCCTCTAAACCGACCACGAGAAGTATGATATCAACTTCCCCCAAAGAGGCTTTAGCCGATCTCACCATGCTCTCATGCAGCAGGGATCTTGTCTGATGGATGCCAGGGGTATCTATGAATACCATCTGACACTCATCTTCATTATAGATCCCCAGAATCCTATTCCTGGTAGTTTGGGGTTTTGGTGATGTGATGGCTATCTTTTGTCCGAGGAACCTATTCAAGAGGGTAGATTTACCAACGTTAGGTGGCCCGATTATGGCTATAAAACCGGATAAAAAACTCATGTTAACCTCTCGAAATTTCTATGACCCAATGAAATCATAGACCTTTTATTGGTACTCGGGTTATGCCATCCACATAGAATCATGGAGTGTTGGAGTTTTGGAGTATTGGGTAGTTAAAGCGGAAAAAATCATATTTAATCTTTTTCCTTGCTCCCCTTCTTTTTTTTCAAGACTACTTTATCCATCACTCCAGCACTCCATTGCTCCAATACTCCCTCTTGGACGTAGGCCAATTAGGGCTAAGCCCCTAAGTTCCTTACATTGGCGCATCTAACTGCATTAACAAGGAGATGGGCCTGTCTGGTAGGCTCGGGGATTCTGTAAGGCGAAGATGTCGCAAGAACAAATCTTATACAGTCTTTTAGCATTATCCCATATCCTGGAGAAATAAAGATAGGCTTGACCCTTGATCTCGTCCT
>DAOVGH010000005.1 GCA_030672485.1 Desulfobacterales bacterium
AGGTTTGCCCTTCAGCAAACGAATCTACTATTGTTCACCTTTATCTATCGGCACGTTGATTAAAAACTTTAGATCTTTTTTATCTTTCCCCTATTTTTTTCTAGCAATTTGGGACTCCTGGCACTATGCCCGGCACCAAAACCAACGTCTAATATCCAGGCCTTGGTTTTACAAATCTCCATTGGAGCCTTCCGCTTTCTTGGCAAAATTTTCGCAATAAAACTTATACTGAAACCGGCGTACGTTGTGGCCCCTTTTCTCTTGACACTCAAGGCCATTCTCCCCTACACTCCCCTCTTGATTATGAGAAGGACAACTCCGATCCTTCCCGGGGAGTGCAGCTGGCCGATGACGGGATGGTGATGGATCTGGAGGACTAATAGAGGAGAGGTGAAATGATTATTGGAGTGCCAAAGGAGATCAAGGTCCAGGAGTATCGGGTGGGAATGGTTCCGGGAGGACTAAAGAGCCTCGTTCGGACAGCCCAACAGGTTCTTGTGGAGAAGGGAGCGGGAGAGGGCAGCGGCTACCGTGATGCGGAATATCGGGCTGCGGGGGCGGAGATCGTTGAATCAGCGGCTGAGGTTTATGAGAGGGCCGAGATGATCGTCAAGGTCAAGGAACCGCAGCCACCTGAATACGAGATGCTGAAGCGCGGGCAGATACTTTTCTGCTATCTTCATCTGGCGCCGGAGCCTGAGTTGACACGGGCGCTTATTGACCGGGGAGTAAACGCGATAGCCCTGGAGACAATTCAGCTTGA
This sequence comes from Desulfobacterales bacterium, assembly GCA_030672485.1. GTDB lineage: Bacteria > Desulfobacterota > DSM-4660 > Desulfatiglandales > B25-G16 > JABXJZ01. The sequence goes on from DAOVGH010000005.1 coordinate 764, forward strand.
TGACGGCACGCTTCCATGCCTTACGCCTATGAGCGACATCGCAGGACGTATGGCGGTCCAGATAGGCGCCCATTACCTGCAGAGAGAAAGCGGCGGCGCAGGCGTGCTTCTCGGCGGTGTGCCCGGCGTGACCCCTGCGCTTGTAACCATCATCGGCGCGGGTCAAGTCGGCTCAAACGCGGCTCGTATCGCTGTGGGCATGAACGCACGCGTCGTTGTCTTCGATATCGACCTCCAGAGACTGGCCCGTCTTGATGAGGTGTATGCGGGAAGGCTTATGACATCCATGTCCGATCCTGATCAGATAGAGAGGTTCGTCACGTATTCGCATCTCCTGATTGGGGCTGTGCTGCATCCCGGCGGCCGGGCGCCTGTGCTTGTCACGGAAGAAATGGTAAAACAGATGCGAAGGGGCTCGGTGATTGTTGATGTCTCGGTTGACCAAGGCGGCTGCGTGGAGACAATACATCCAACTACCCATGAGAAGCCTACCTACATTGTACACGACGTAATCCATTACGGCGTGAGCAACATGCCGGGCGCCGTACCGCGCACCAGCACTCAGGCTTTGACCAATGCCACCCTGGAATATATTCACATGATCACGGGCGAGGGTCTGGAGCACTCGCTTGAAAATCATCCGCCGTTGGCCAAGGGGCTGAACATCTATTGCCCCGCGGGGGCGGCCGAGGGTTGTGTCACATGCGAGCCGGTGGCCCTGGCACAGAAATTGGAATACAGCCCTTATTCATAACAACAGACAGCCACTCGAAAAAAATAAGGAATACCAGACTATGCTTTTTATGATAAAACAGAAGTAATAGAATCGGGGCGAAGGATAATATACATTCTCACCCCGTTCTCTATTTAATTACGCATACAGATTTTCTATCCACCTGATAGGTTCCGTATCACTGACTCTTCCAAGATACCACTTCCGAGATAATTTCATAGCAATCTGTTTCTCTTCTAAAAGAAACCTAATTTCTAACCCTTGCAACAATTTTAACGGTACGTGGTGAAGATTCCTTGACAGTTTCCATGAAATAGTTTATGAATATGATTCAATAAGCATTCAGGGGGCCCCGAGAAGCTGCCGTCCTTCAAATGCGGCAAGGAGCTCAAGGACAGGGTGGATACTAATTAAAAAACGAAGGAGGAGATGATGAAACAATTGAAAAAAGACCTCAAGGCTGTAGCAAAGGATCTTAAGAAATTAACTCAAAAAACACTGAAAATGTTCAAGCAGTTTGAAAAGCTTGAAAAACCGCACGCAGCAAGGAAGCCTAAGGCCAAAGCCGTAAAAAAAGTAACTGCCAAAAAGCCAACAAGGGTGTCCGCAAGTGAATCTGTCCTAGCCATTATCAAAAGGAGCAGAAAGGGCGTTGATAAGGCCACTTTAGTAAACAAGACAGGGTTTAAGGATAGCAACATACGGACTATTCTCTACAGGCTGAGCAAGCAGCGTAAAATCAAAGGTGTGGGAAGGGGCCTTTATTCAAAAGCATGACTCTACACTAGAAACAGAGATGATGATATTGAAGCACCTCCACATTTCACTGATATTTTGACCTCCGCCCTAATTACCATATTGTTATGATTACCAAAGAGACTGTCGAAAAAGCTCAATTATTGCTGCTTATTGAAATTCGCATATAGTAAAATCAAATACTTGCAGGGCCCAAAATAATTGTTCTAGGGTTTTTCGACAGTCTCGCTATCATTTATAACCCAGGCCATCCCCAGAAAACTTTCAAATACAGTTTGCTTCAATCAGATCCTCGTGGCTTGTAGAGGCATCGGCTTTGCATTGAGGCGAGGTGAGAAAGTACAGGGCAGGTTTTTTTGTTGACTTTGCTGTAGAGTTACGGTAAACTGGATTTATTCTGAAATATTGGAGGGTTAGGATGTATGCAGTCATCCAAACGGGTGGTAAGCAGTACAAGGTACAACCAGGTGAAGAGTTACGTGTTGAGAAATTGGATGGCCAGGTGGGAGATGAGGTCTATTTTGACAAAGTGTTACTAGTTTCCAAAGGAGACAAGGTAACAGTCGGGAGGCCTGTTTTGGAAAATGCCAAGGTGGTGGCTAAGATTACCAGGCAGGGAAGAGGATCCAAGATAGTTGTATTCAAATATAAGAGAAGGAAGGGATATAGAAGGACGCAGGGTCATAGGCAGGATTTCACAGGATTAAAAATAATTGGGATTGAGGCATGAACCTTGTTATTCGTTATTTGTTATTTGTTTCCTAATAACGATTAACATATAACGAATAACCAGCCATGAGGAAAGGAGACAAGAATGGCACACAAAAAAGCAGGTGGCAGCTCCAGGACTGGCAGAGATAGCCCAGGGAAGAGACTGGGGGTAAAAAGATTTGGTGGACAGCTTGTTAAGGCTGGTTCAATCATTACTAGGCAAAGGGGAACCGGTATCCATCCAGGCCAGAATGTAGGTGTTGGAAGAGACTACACGCTTTTTGCAAAGATCGATGGGCTTGTTACCTTTGAAAGGTCTGGTAAGTTCAAAAAACAGGTAAGCGTTTATGCCCCTTAACAATTAGTCAGTGGTCCGTTGCTTGTTGTTTGTTGCAAAAGACTACAAACAATGGACGACACACAAATATATGGGATTTGTTGACGAGGGTGAGATCACCGTAAGATCAGGCGACGGGGGAGCTGGCTGCATAAGTTTTAGAAGAGAAAGATCTATACCAAAAGGGGGGCCTGACGGTGGGGATGGCGGAAAGGGTGGAAATGTTTTACTCAGGGCAACCAGAAGGCTCCATTCCCTATACGATCTTGGCTCCACGCGTTATTTCAAGGCCCAAAATGGCAAGCCCGGGAGGGGTAAAGATAGGTCAGGGAAAAAAGCAAGGGATATCGAAATCCTGGTCCCAATAGGGACCATGGTGAAAGCCAAGGAAACAGGAGAACTACTGGCTGACCTAGTTCACGACAACCAGCAGATAGTACTGGCGGAGGGTGGAGAAGGTGGTAAGGGAAATAGGCATTTTGCTACTGCTACCAACAGGGCTCCCAGGTTTGCCCAGGAGGGTCAAAAGGGAAGGGAAAGAAGAGCCAAGCTGGAGCTCAAACTCATCGCGGACGTAGGAATCATAGGTTTACCCAACGCCGGCAAATCTACACTTCTATCACGCCTTTCCAATGCACATCCCAAGATAGCCGACTACCCCTTTACAACCCTTGCCCCTAATTTAGGGGTTATCGTCTTTGATGACGAACAATCTCTTACCATTGCCGATATCCCTGGCTTGGTGGAAGGTGCAAGCAATGGCAGGGGCTTGGGGCATAGATTCTTGCAGCATATCGAGCGGACCTCCTTTCTCCTGCATGTGGTGGACATATATCACCCCGTCTCCGAAGATGTTCTCAAGGATTTTTCCACAGTACAAGAAGAATTAAAACTCTTCCAGCCATCCCTGATCGAGAAGGATCAGGTGATATTGATAAACAAGATTGACCTTAATCCTATCAATAATAAGAGTATCGAGGAAACCTGCCATTCGTTTAACGACCTGGGCTATGCGTGTCTGGCGATCTCTGCCCTTACCGGGGAAGGATTAGAGGAACTCCGACAATTATTAAAGGACAGATTCCTTTCATCAGACAAAATGCCTGAATGGGGCTAAGGTGCCTGAAGTCTGAAGTCGTTCGTTATGTGTTGCCCGTTATGGACACAACAAACCCAATAACCACGATAAACGCAAACACGCAATTTAATGAAGCATTCAAGGAAAGATATTCTCCAGCCAGTTAAAAGGGTGCTCGTTAAGATTGGAAGTGGTGTACTGACAAAAAAAGAGGGTTTGAACCTGGATGTTGTTCGAGCCCTCAGCAAAGATATCTGTCGGCTTATGGAAAAAAGAGGGCTCGAGATTATTCTCGTTTCTTCAGGTGCCATTGCCTCTGGCATAAAAAAAATGGGATTCTCTCAAAGACCGCAATCCATTTCCCAACAACAGGCCATTGCAGCAATAGGTCAAAGCAGTCTGATGCTTGCCTATGAGGATGCCTTCAGAAGGTACGGCAGAAAGGTGGCTCAGATATTAGTCACAAGGGACGACCTCACCAATAGGAAGAGATATCTCAATACACGAAATACCATTTTCACCCTTCTTAATTGGAAGCTTATCCCCATCATCAACGAAAATGATACCGTTGTGGTAGATGAGATAAAATTTGGTGACAACGATAATCTCAGTGCCATGATGGCTAACCTCGCTGGGGCCGACCTCGTCGTTAACCTGACTGATATAGACGGTCTCTTCGATGCTGATCCCAAGGGGAATAAGGATGCGCATCTGATTCCCTTGGTCGAAAAGATAACAAGCAAAATAGAAAAAAATGCGCGCCCTATTCCAGGCCCATTAGGAAGGGGCGGTATGGAAAGCAAGGTTAAGGCAGCCAAGGATTCAGCCACATGCGGGATTCCAACCATTATTGCCAATGGTTTGAAAAGGAATATCATGAGCACAATCTTCGATGGGAAGGAGGAAGGAACTCTCTTTTTGACTCAACCTATCCCAATGCGAAGTCGCAAGCACTGGATTGCCTTTACAAAATCACCAAAGGGAAGGATAATGGTAGACAGGGGTGCGGAAGAGGCCCTGGTTAAGAAGGGGAAAAGTCTACTTCCATCAGGCATAGTTGCCGTTTATGGGAGATTCAACATCGGAAATTCTGTAACCATTATGAACAGAGAAGAAAGCACCCTCGCGGTCGGCCTTGTCAATTATCCCTCAACCGATGTAGAAAAGATCTTGGGGCTCAAGAGCTCGGAGATAGAAAAGACACTGGGATACAAACACGACGATGAGGTCGTTCACAAAGATAATCTTGTTCTCATGACAAATCCGTAACAAAAAAGTGCCTACTTTAGGCACTTGTAATTTTAGGCACTTTAGGCACTTCTTAAGTGGAGTTTTGTAAAGGTCTATGGATCTTAATGAAATGATACAAACTATGGCAAGAGATGCCAAGGCCTCTGCCAGGCTTTTAAGGGTTGCCAAGAGGGGCGAAAAGGACACTGCCCTGGGACTCATGGCGGACAATATCCTTTCCCGGAAAGAGGAGATAATTGAGACAAACACCAAGGATATCTCCTTGGCCGGGAAAAAGGGGCTCAGTCCCGCAATGATAGATAGGTTAACCCTCAACGAAAAAACAATCACCTCAATGGCCGCCGGGTTACGGGAGGTGGCCGCCCTTCCTGATCCTGTGGGCGAAGTAACGGGTATGTGGAAGAGACCAAATGGATTGCGGGTGGGACGGGTAAGAATTCCATTGGGAGTGATAGGTTTTATTTACGAGTCCAGGCCTAATGTAACGGTTGATGCAGCTGCCCTTTGCCTCAAATCAGGCAATGCAGTCTTATTAAAGGGCGGATCTGAGGCAATAAACTCCAACTTAATCCTGAATGAGATCCTAACAGAGGCAATGAAAAAGGCCAACCTGCCGGAAAAATCTATCCAGGTGATTCCCTCCACTGAACATGAGGCAGTTGGCATTCTTTTGGGGATGGACGATTATCTTGATATGATTATTCCCAGAGGTGGGGAGGGCCTGATCTCCTTTGTTGTGGAAAATTCAAGGATTCCGGTACTAAAACACTTTAAGGGTGTCTGCCATGTCTATGTGGATGAATCTGCTGACTTAGAGATGGCCCAAGGGATCTGTTTTAACGCCAAGGTACAAAGACCTGGGGTCTGCAATGCGATGGAAACGATGTTGGTGCATAGAAAAATAGCCCCCTCTTTCCTGCCAGGCATGATAGAGGCATTCAAAAAGGCAGGAGTTGAAATAAGGGCCTGTGAGGAATCGGTCAGGCTTGTTCCGGGCCTCAAATTGGCCAAGGATGATGATTGGCCGGCGGAGTTTTTAGATCTTATCCTGGCCGTTAAGGTAGTCAAGAATATGGATGAGGCCCTGAACCATATTGAAAGATATGGCTCTAATCACACGGAGGCAATTGTTACCAATGACTATGAGAGATCTCAAGTATTTCTGGAAAGAGTGGATGCTTCGGTAGTACTGGCAAATGCCTCCACCAGATTTAACGATGGCTTTGAGCTCGGTTTGGGTGCGGAGATTGGGATCAGTACATCAAAATTGCATGCCTATGGGCCAATGAGCCTAAAGGAGCTGACCACCACAAAGTTCATTGTATTTGGATCCGGACAGGTAAGGACGTGAAATTAGGTATCCTGGGAGGGACCTTTAATCCAATTCATTTCGGTCACCTGAGGGTGGCTGAGGAAATCGTTGAGGATTTCGGTCTTGAAAAGGTCTACCTCATACCATCTGGTGTTCCGCCACACAGAAGTCCCCATCCCATTGCCGATTTTTCCCATCGCTTAGAAATGACAAGGCTGGCAAGCGAGATCTCACCCCTCCTTGAGGTGTGGGATATTGAGGGGAAAAGGCCCGGATTGTCGTACTCCATTGAGACTTTAAGACTGCTCCATTCCCATTTTGGATCAAAGCTTGAACTATTCTTTATTATAGGGTTAGATGCCTTTATAGAGATAAAGACCTGGAAGGAATACCAGAACCTCTTTGGGTATGCCTCTTTTGTTGTTATTGATAGACCAGGGTATAGTACGGAGGAGTTTTTTACCTTTCTTGACTCTCTTCATGTTGGCTTTGTACGGAACCCCGAGAGAAAATACTTTTGCCACCCATCGGGAAATATCTTACTTAAGAAGGATACAACTTTGATGGATATATCAGCGAGTAGAATAAGGGAAATGGTAAATAAAGGGAAATCTATTCGCTTTTTGGTACCTGAGCCAGTAAGAGAATACATAGAAAAGGTAGGTTTATACCCGATTGATGAATCCACTTGATAAGGCCCTTCTTTGTGTTAACATCATCCTTGAAAGGAAGGCAGCTGACCCCGTTCTGGTTGAGGTGGGAAAGCTGACTTCCATAACCGACTACTTCCTTATCGCCAGCGGTAGATCCAGCAGGCAGGTCCAGGCCATTTCCCAACATCTCCGGAAAAGAATGAAAGAGGAAGGTTTCACCTCTTTTGGCATAGAGGGTGAACAGGATGGCCACTGGATACTATTGGACTATGGCGATGTCGTAATTCACCTCTTCTACCAACCCGTAAGGGAATTCTACGACCTTGAAGGGCTATGGATTGAGGCCCCAAGGGTGGAGATAGACAAGAGGGCTATCAACCCTACTACGTAGTTTATTCAATTAATCTAAGCCCATCGAACGCGGCCTGTTTTGCCGAAGAAACATCTATGGTAAAGCCCTATTTTACATGCCTGGATGAGGGTTAAAGGTGAGAATAAAGAATTTCTTCATCCTTCTTACGGCCCTCTTTATGATGAGCACCTTTCAGGTGGAGTCTCTGGCCGCGTTTTTATCTCCGGAAGAGGAAACTCGGCTTGGAGACAGGTTTCTTATGACTATCACGTCCCAGTATGAGCTTTCCGACTATCCTTTTATAGTTCAGTATATCAATGACCTTGGTGCCTATCTGGGTCGCCAAATAGAGGTGCCGTATTTCCCTCTCAACTTCTACGTGGTCAAAGAGAATACCATTAATGCATTCGCCGCACCTGCGGGTCATGTATTTACCTTTTCAGGACTGATTAGGCTGATGGACAACGTGGATGAGTTGGCCTCGGTACTGGCCCACGAACTTGGCCATGTAAGTGCCAGGCATCTTGCCTCAAGGATAGAGAGATCCAAGAAGATTGGGATGGCCACCATGGCTGGTGTATTGGCAGCAATTCTTGCTGGAGGTAAGGCAGGAGGCGCCCTCATAACCGGCTCAATAGCTGCCGGCATTCAGGCCGAACTTGGCTATAGCAGAGAGGACGAGAGGCAAGCCGACCAGTTAGGGTTTAAATACGCTCATGGGGCGGGTTTTGACCCCGACGGAATGATAAACGTTCTGGAGAAGATTCAAAGGGAAGGGTGGTATGGAAGGGGGGAGATTCCTCCTTACCTCCTTACCCATCCGGGGACAGCAGAGAGGATGACCAGTATAGAGGCAATGCTGCAGGGATATGAGAAGGTATCCGATACCGATAAGACAAAAGAGCTGCGGTCCAACTTTCCGATATTTCATGCTATGGTTATGGCCCTCTGTCATGATAAGGAAGATGCAACAAAGGAGTTCCGGAAAAGGCTTCGTGCCGATCCTGAATCTACTATCGCCAACTATGGTCTTGGACTTGTCCTGGAAAGGCAGGGGCTTATCGATGAGGCCCTTAATCACTTCAAAACAGCATTAAGGAAAAAACCCGATTCCATTCCTGTCATGTTCGCCATGGGTAAGGCATACCAGGTAAGCGGTCAATACGAAGACTCCGTATCTATCCTCAATAAGGCACTTGACCTATCCCCTAAGGACAAGGACATCATGTATCTTCTGGCCCTTTCTCTACAAAATCTTGAACTATACACTCAGGCCTCCAGCATCTATGAGAGGCTGACCTTCCTTCCGCCAGTAAAAGATAAGGTCTACTATAATCTTGGCCTGGTCTACGGCCGGCAGGGTTCGTTAGCCCTGGCCCACTATAATTTAGGGATATATTTTACCAAGCTAAGAAGGAGAGAAAAGGCCCTTTTTCATTTTAAAAGGGCAAAAGGGCTTGCAGGGAGCAAAGCAGCGCTCAGGGAAAAGATTGATAAGGCCTTAACGGATCTTAAGAGATAGTAGCCCGCCAGTCTTCTCTGCCGCCCTCCCACCACTACATCACTGCCTCCATATCCTGACACAGCATCCATAGAGCTTTCGGGCTGGTATCTTTCCGTGTTGACACAAGGGGACCAATAGCGTAAACCCTGTTGGAAGCCTTTAACCGAGCTTTAGACCACGCCACAGTGGATGTTTA
>DAOVGH010000026.1 GCA_030672485.1 Desulfobacterales bacterium
CTTTATGAGGCAACCTGCTCTATTAAGTTTGAAAAATCAGTTTCTCCTTTAGGATTATATACTAAATTTATTTCCTTAGGATCTGGTAGCGATATACACACACAGATGTCCGTTATAAAAAGTTACCCAGTATTTAAAAAGGTGGCATTAGCCATGGAGCTCGTTGATGAAGCAGAAGACTCTAATCCAAGACTTGGTCGGATAATCACCGATTTGCAGTCCCAGGTAAAGGTAACTCAGGAAGGGTATAGTAATATATTGAACATTACGGCAACGGCTAGCAGTCCTGAGTTTGCTGCTGCCTTAGCCAATCAAGCTGCCGTGGCCCATAAAGAGACACATGCCCAGGAGATTAATCAAAGGACTGCTGAGGCAATTAAATTCATTAAAGGACAGCTCGGGGTTGTAGGGGAGCGGCTGAGGAAATCAGAAGAGGAACTCAAACGATTCAGGGAGGATAAAAACATAATCGCTCTCAGCAGCCAGAGCTCCAGTCTTTTGTCAAGGGCTAACTCCGTGGAGACCAGATTGGCCGAAACTGTGGAGGCAAAAAAGGAGCTCGAGGATGTTATGAAAATAATAAGAGAGGCCCCCGGCAATCCTCTGGGCTCCAGGAAGAGTTTTTCCTCTGAAAAGGCCTCAGAGCTCTATCGAAAGCTCAACACCAGGCTTATTGATCTGATGATCAAAAGGGATACACTTCTTGTCCAATATACCTCTTCTCATCCCGAAGTCATTGAAATAAATAAGCAAATTTTAAAAGTCACACAGAAAATGATAACCGAGCTGGAGTCTTATCTGGAGGTCCAGGCCAAAAAGGGGGAGAAGCTGAGGAAAGAGAGCAAGGTACTGAGGCAGGAGATTCAATCCCTTCCCACCAAAGGACTGCAACTCTCCAGGTTGGAGAAGGATGTAGACCGGACTGGTGGGGTCTATAATTTGCTTGAAACGAAATATCAGGAGGCCTTGATCCAGAATGCCGAAAAACCAGAGGAAGTTACCATAATACGGCCAGCCTTTGAGCCGTCTGGACCTATCAATCCTCCTGATGTAGCCTCCTCAGCTTTCCTGGGCGCTATGATCGGTCTTGTTCTCGGATTGGTGTTCGCCTTTATTGTAGAGACCTTTGATACATCTCTTGGGGCAATTGAAGATGTAGAGGAGACCCTTGGTCTTCAGGTCTTAGGCCTAGTCCCACATATAGAGCCAAAAGACGTTCAGGCAAGTCTCAAAGATAAGTATAAAAAGGACATAATAGATGATACCTTGATAAGGGAGGCGCGTTTGATCCCCAACTTTGGCCCTCAGTCTATCTTGGCCGAGAGTTTCAGGTCTTTGAGAACGAATATTCAGAGTAGTGCCTTGGACAAGAAAATCAAGAGCATTGTCCTGACAAGTGCCACTCCTCTGGAGGGCAAGACATCGGTGGCTGCTAATCTAGCCATAGCCATGGCCCAGGGAGGTTTAAGGAGTCTTCTAGTGGATGCTGATTTACGGAAACCCAGTATTCACTCAATGTTCGGGCTTGATGCATCGCCAGGGGTTACTGAGCTCCTGTTGAGCAATTATGATTTTTCAGAGACGGTCAAGACAGTGATTGACATCATGATGGGTGATATGAGTATGGATAAGATAATGTTGACCCCAGGTATTGATAATCTTCATATTATGACCTCTGGAACTATTCCGCTAAATCCGGCTGAACTGATGCAATCGGATAAGTTTAAGGGCTTTATCGAAGAAATTCATGATCGGTATGACGTAGTCTTGCTGGATACTCCCCCCCTGATTTCCGCAACAGATGCCTCTATTTTGGCCATGAATGCTGATGGTGTCTTGCTTGTGTACAGGGCCGGTAAGGTTGCCAGGGGCATATTGAAAAGGGCCAAGGCCCAGTTGGACCAGGTAAAGGCCAATATTATCGGGGTTGTGTTAAATGGTGTAAGGCCGGAGATAAGTCTGGATTATGATAAATACCATCAATATTACTATTATCCACAAGAAGCCAGCAAAAGGGAAAGAAAGAGGAAAGGCGGTTATAGAGCCGGCCGAAATGTTTAAGCCTGATGCTTGAGGAGTTTGTACAGGGCAAAAAATCTTCAATGAATAATTCTTCCGGGCAATCTACCCTCCAGTTAATAGGTCCTCTCCTAATAATTTTCATCCTTATCCTTGCTTTTGCCTTTTTTATGCCAGGGATGACTGTCATAAACACCATAGCGGTTGCCGCCGGTATGATCCTTTTTATGGTCTGCTTTGCCAGCTCCCAGGCTGCCCTTTATATTCTTATATTTTCCATGCTATTGGGGCCGGAGATAGTCGTTGGTACGACAGCCGGTACCTCCCTTGGCAGGGGTGTAACCTTGAGAGCAGATGACTTTCTTCTGGTGATAATTGGCTTTAGCTGGCTTGCCAGAATGGCGCTCTACAAGGAGCTGGGGTTATTTTTAAGAACCCCGCTGAACAAGCCAATTGCCTTTTATATAATCGCCTGCCTTATCTCAACACTCATCGGTGCTCTGATGGGGAGGCTGGATCTAAAGACAGGCTGCCTTTTTGTTCTTAAGTATTTTGAATATATGGTTATCTACTTTATGGTGGTCAACCATTTGCATGATAAGAAACAGATCCGTTACTTTTTGTGGGCCTTAGTTTTTACGTGTGTCGTTGTTTCCTTTTTTGGTATAGCCCAGATACCCGGAGGTGGTAGGGTATCGGCACCATTTGAAGGAGAGGTAGGGGAACCCAATACCTTTGGTGGTTATCTTGTTTTTATGATGGCCATAACAACAGGGCTCTTTTTGACTACCGACTCAATGCGGCATAAGCTTATCTATGGAGGTATTTCCCTCATTGCCTTTATCCCATTTCTGTTCACTCAATCCAGATCGTCTTATCTCGCCTTTTTTCCCATGCTCTTGGCCTTTGTCTGGCTTTCTGAGAAAAGAAAATTGATTATACTATTCCTCTTGTTTTTGGCCGTCTTCCTTGCCCTGATAGCTCCACAGAAGGTAAGAGATAGGATAACCTTTACCTTTACCCAGAGCCCTCACCCAGGCCAGATTCAAATAGGTGATACCCGATTGGATACCTCTACATCTGCCAGGATTAGATCATGGCAGCATGCCTTGAAGGATACTGTTAGACATCCCGTTATTGGCTTCGGGGTCACAGGATACGAGTTTATAGATGCCCAGTTTCCAAGGGTATTAGTTGAAACAGGCATGGTTGGGATGATTAGTTTTGTCCTCTTGATTTGGGCCATCTTTAAGCAGGGGGGTATCGCCTTTAGGGGAACTACTGACATCTTCCATAGAGGCCTATCCATGGGCTTTTTGGCGGGCTTTATCGGATTATTGGTGCATGCTATTGGGGCGAATACCTTTATTATTGTCAGAATAATGGAGCCATTCTGGTTTGTATTGGCTATGGTGGTAATGATACCGGAACTGGAGTCAGAATCGTCTGTTGAAGAGCATAGCGCCCCAGTGGAATAGTCTGCCTGCGGCGGACATTCCACGGGGCAAGCATAGAGCAGAGGGCAAAGGGCAGAGCGCTTTGAATGGAGATAATGTAAGGAGACATTCCATGGACAGGGAGCTGTATGACCAAATAGTGAAAGAGCGTCCTAATCTGTGGTGGTGGGTACAGAACAAAGAGAATCTTTCTCTGGAAAGTGTAGTGCAAGGTGTGCTTGCAAATGGAGATATGGATGATGTGCAGAGAGTGTTTCAGCTTGTAGGCAGAAAGCAGGTAAAAGAGATTTTTTTGCAACAGATCTCAAGGCCGCGGCATAACTACAGGCCACAAACGGTTAACTTCTTTAAAAAGGTTTTTACCCAGGATGATTGAGAGTTTCTTGACTCACGAGCAAATGGCCTTAGCGGAAACATTGTTGCCTGAGATGGAGGATTTCTATCTGGCAGGAGGTACTGCCCTTGCTCTGCACATAGGCCATAGACGCTCACTGGATTTTGACCTGGCATCTTGCAAGCAAATTAGTCCTTTTGACCTGGAGCGTAAGCTTATCAATCTTGGATTTAGAATTCAGCGGGTATTTACTGTAACGAGTGATGAATTCTCGGTGCTTATCAACGTGACCAGGGTCACTTTCTTTTCTTTCCCCTTTAATGTTAAACATGGAATCACTTGGCAACGAGGACATATAACGCTTCCAGAAACTATTGAATTGGGGGCCATGAAGGCATACGCCCTGGGCAGGCGCAGCAAATGGAAGGACTATGTAGACCTGTACTTTCTGCTCTTTCAGGATTTAGAAACATAGGCATACTCTTTTTCCAAAAGGAACTGGAGTTTAATAAGCAATTCTTTTATGAACTTTCCGCCACTCTAGTCGATATTA
>DAOVGH010000051.1 GCA_030672485.1 Desulfobacterales bacterium
ATTTATCTCTAACCTCCCTATATTCATTCAGGGATAATAAGCTCTTACTCTTATCTCCGAAAATATCTGGATCCGAGAGTATTTTCTCCAGTTCTGCTTGCCTTTTCTCCAGATCAGCGATTCTCTCTTCTAATACGGTCAGTTTGTCCTGAATGGGTTTTAGGGTAGCCGTAATCAGCTTCCGTTTTTCGGCATCTTGTCTTCTTTTTGCCTTTCGATCCTTCTTGTCTTTGCTGGATGATACCTGAACCTGTTTCTTATCAGGGGCTGCCGATGGGATTCTGGAAATCCTTTCAAGGTGATCATAATATTCATTGAGATTGCCCGGGTATTCCTCAATTACTTCCCCTTTTATGTCCCAGATCTTTGTGGCCAGCCTGTTGACAAAGGACTGGTTATGGGAGACAAAGATCAATGTGCCTTTGTAGTCAACTAAGGCATCTGTTAGAATTTCTGATGATATGAGATCGAGATGATTTGTCGGTTCGTCCATCAACATAAGGTTTCCAGGTTTTAGGAGCAATTTTGCAAGTGCTACCCTGGCCTTCTCCCCGCCTGAAAGGATCCCTATTGACTTGTCCACATCATCACCTGAAAAGAGAAAGGCGCCGCACACGCCCCTAACAAAACCTATTGTTTCATTAAGGGCAACCTGATTAACCTCCTCGATTATTGTCTTTCTGGGATCCAGCGTATCAAGGTGATGCTGGGCAAAGTAACTCATGGTCACCTTATTGCCCAGGATTATCTCACCATGATCAGGTCCGATTTCACCTGCCACCATCCTGAGTAACGTTGTCTTACCAGAGCCGTTAGGACCTATGATGGCTATCCGTTCGCCCCTTAATACCGTTAGATCGATGTTAGTATAGAGGGTTTTGTCGCTAAAACCCTTTGAAAGCCCTTTGAATGTTACTACCTGTTTTCCACTCCTGGGGATAGTAGGGAAAGAAAAATGGATGGTCCTTTGGGGCCTGTGAGTTTCAACTAGTTCCATTTTTCTGAGCACTTTTATCTTGCTTTGTGCCTGTCTGGCCTTTGTGGCCTTATACCGGAACCTCTCAATAAATCTCTGGGCCTCTTTTATCCTTTGCTCCTGATTCCTGGCCGTGGCCTCCAGGGCTAGTCTTTCCTCCACCCTGGCCCTCAGGTAAGAATCATAATCCCCCCTGTAGGATTTCAAACCTTCCGATTCAAGGCTTATGATGCGATTTATCTGCCTGTTTAAGAAATCCCTGTCATGGCATATAAGAATTATAGTCCCTTTATAGGCTTGGAGGAATTGTTCCAACCAGTGTACGGAAGGAATATCAAGGTGATTGGTTGGTTCGTCCAGCAAAAGCAAGTCAGGTCTTTGATAAAGAAGACTGCCAAGGAGCACCCTCATCTTCCATCCATCGCTCAGTGATGAAACCCGGATACCAAAATCCCCGGACTGAAAGCCTAAACCGGCCAGTATCCTTTCGGCCTCATGGGATGGAAATTGCATATCCAGATAGCTCATTTTCTGGTGTAATTCGGCAAGCCGCCCAGCCAGTTCTAGTTGGCCCCTTTTGTGCCGGACATTTTTCAGTGACTCCTCTGTCCCTATTATATCGTTTCTGAGCCTTGCCCTTCCTGGTATGGAATCCAGGGCAGATTGGAGTACCTTACCGGATAATGCAGCATGAATATCCTGTGGTAGATATCCGATCCTGATACCCTTCCCTCTCTTAATCTCTCCACTGTCAGGAGAGGTTTGCCCGGTTATAAGTCTCAACAATGTTGTCTTGCCGGATCCATTTGGCCCTACAAGGCCTATCCTATCTCCAGACCCTACCTGGAGTCCGATTTCATGAAAAAGCCTTCTCCCCAAAAAGGCGAGGGAAAGTTTAGAGATGGTTACAAGGCCCATAATTTACAAAAGTAAGTGAGCTAAAGTGAGCTAAAGTTTAAAGGTAATATCTAACCCACTTAACTTTAGGCACTTCAAACTTTAGGCACTTTAGGCACTTTTTATAATTACTTACGCCAGTATGCAGGGGCAAGCAGGATGATAACGGTGTATATCTCAAGACGGCCGAGAAGCATACAGAAGATCAGGATCCATTTACCCAGGCCAGGAACAGGTAGGTAGTTTTTTAGCGGCCCAACCAGGCCAAATCCTGGACCGACATTTCCTATGGTGGCGGCTACAGAGGCAAAGGATGTGACAATATCAAGGCCAATGGAGGACATAATTATGACTGCTATAATAAAAAGGGCCAGATAGAGGATAAAGAATCCCCCTATACTATTCAATACATCTGCGGGAACTGGCTTGCCACCGAGCTTTATAGACCTCACGGCGTGGGGATGAATCAGCCTGAAAATCTCCTGGTAGCCATATTTCACAAGCAGTATAATCCTCATGACCTTTATTGCTCCACCGGTAGATCCTGCCATGGCCCCGACAAACATACACAGGATAAGAATGATCTGCGATAGGGCAGGCCACTGAGCATAATTGCCGGTTACAAAACCAGTCGTTGTGATTATGGATGTAACCTGAAAGGCGGCATGTCTGAATGCATTGCTTATGGAATGATACACTGTCCCATAGACATTAAAGGTAACCAGAAGGATAAGGATGGCCAGGATGGAAAGAAAGACGCGGCACTCCGGGTCCCTGCCGAATACCCTAAAATCTCCCCTCAAAAACCTGTAGTGGAGGGAAAAATTTACCCCGGCCAGGATCATAAAAACGGTTATAACACCCTCAAAATAGGCGCTGTTATACCCGGCAATACTTGCGCTCTGTGTGCTGAATCCTCCAGTAGGCATGGTACAGAAGGCGTGACAGAGGGAATCGAAGAGGGACATCCCGCCCATAGACAAAAGGCCTATCTCAAGTAAGGTGATAAAGAGATAGACCTTCCATAGGGTTTTAGCTGTCTCCGAGATGCGAGGTTGTAACTTATCCACTACTGGACTTGGGATCTCGGCCTTATAGAGTTGCATACCTCCCACACCCAAAAAGGGGAGAATAGCAATGGAGAGCACAATAATCCCCATCCCCCCTATCCACTGAGTCAGGCTCCTCCAGAAGAGTATTCCCTCGGGGAGCATTTCAATGTTGCTAAGAATAGAGGCTCCGGTAGTGGTAAAGCCAGATATAGATTCAAAATAGGCATCGGTGAAAGTGCCGATTGAACCGGAAAACAAAAAGGGAAGAGAACCAAAAAGGCCGGCACTCAACCAGCCGAGGGTAACGATGGCCATACCCTCTTTTTGGCTCAGGGACGAGTAATCGGTTGTTTTGACAAGAAGAAAAAGGGCAATGCCACTGCCCGATGTGATAATGAAGGAATAGAGTATCGGGAAAAAGCCTCCATCGGAATATATGAGGGAGACTATGAGGGGTGCAATCATGGAAAGCCCGAGAAAGAAATTGAGGATCCCGATCAGCCGGAATATCTGCCTAAAACGCATTAAAAGTATTCTAGTTTAACGGTAAACAGTTTTTCGAGCTTTGGTATAGCCTCTTTAAGCGCGAATATTATCAGATGATCATGCGGCTTGATCATGTTGTGGCCTCGTGGGATAATAATCTCCTCTCCCCTGACAATTGCACCAACAATAGCCCCTTTCGGAAATTTCACCCTGGATAGAGGGATATTTACGATGTCAGAAGTCTCTAATGCCTCGAATTCTATAGCCTCTGCACCTTCTCCCTTGAGGGGTGCCACACATATCACCTTTCCCTTCCTGATGTACTGGAGGATCGTTCTAATTGCAGAAAGCCTTGGGCTTACAACCGTATCAATTCCTATTGCAGAGACAAGGGGGATGTAGCTTAGTTTTCCTATCTTGGTTACCGTCTTTTTTGCCCCGAGTGCCTTGCCCAGTAAAGAGATAAGAACATTATTCTCCTCATCCCCGGTCATCACAGCCATAATATCCACATCAGCCACATTCTCTTCCATAAGGAACTCCCGGTCTGTGCCATCACCATTTAATACAACCACCTTTTCAAGCTTTTCGGCAAGCTCCAGGCATCTCTGGCTATCTTTTTCAATTATCTTGGTATTGATATTGGTGCTATCGAGTGATGTTGCCAGGGCCAGGCCAGTTTCACCGCCGCCGACGATGATAACCCGACTCAATTCCTCTTCTCTAAGGCTCAAGAGGCGGAAGACATTTGGGATTTGCTCCCTCTGGGTAACATAATATACTAAATCATTCGGTTGGATCGTATCTTGGCCACTCGGTATGATAACCTGGTCTCCCCTCACAATAACACCGACAAGGATCCCACGCTCATAGTCATTAAAGGTGGAGAGCCTCTGTCCGACCAATGGCGAGTTGTCTTTTATCGTTATACCGATTAACTTGATTCTACCATCGACGAAATCAATAACCTCAGAGGCCCATGGCACCTCCATGAGCCTGAGCATAGAGGCAACCATCTCTGACTTGGGATTGATGATCAGGTCAATATTCAGGAAGTCCTGACGGAAAATCTCTCTGTGTTTCATATAATCCGGATTCTTTATCCGGGCTATCTTGGTAATATAGTCTGTTAGGTGCTGGGCGTAAAAACAGGCAATCAAATTCGCCTCGTCACTATCAGTGGCTGCCACGATTATGTCGCTTTCCTTGATACCTGCCTCATGTAATACCGAGGGACTGGTGCCAGAGCCCAGGATAGCTTGAACATCTATGACATTTTGGATTTGCCGGATCTTATTTGGATCTGTTTCAATGACAACCACATCATGATTCTCCACCGATAGCCTCTGGGCAATATTAAAACCAACCTCACCAGCGCCTATGATAATGACTTTCATCTCTTGTTTCGCGCCTGAATTGCGCCCCACCTTTCTATCTATAGGTCAAAACTAAGGTGAGTTTTAAAGAAGCCCGGATCAAAAGTCAATAATAATAAGTTTTCCCCTGCTGGGAAAATTGGTTCATATTTTGCAGATACATTGAACAGACCACAGGGTACATCGCTTTTCACAATGGTAATGATGAGATATTGTCCCTAAGTCTTAGAAGGGCATGACTTTTTCAGCAATTAAGAACTCGTTACTCATTCCAAGATAAAGACAAATCACCCCATACTGAAAAAAGGCTGCAACCTTATTGCTGATGGGGCCGAGGAA
>DAOVGH010000075.1 GCA_030672485.1 Desulfobacterales bacterium
TAATTGCCAAGCAGAACCTCGGAGAGATTTCCCTTATTGATAAATTTGTGGGGCCAAAATGAGTCCAGTGGAGATTATCAAAAAAACCTTCATCTTTAACGACCTCGATGAACAAGAGGTGGCGGATATCTTAAAGATAACCACACAGAAGAGGTTTTCTAAGGGTGAAGTCATAATGCAGGAAGGCCGTGAGGGCGACACCATGTATATCGTTGTTGACGGAAATGTCGAGGTTTCAAAGACGCTTACTATGAAGATGGGAGAGGAGAGCACCGAAAGGGAAAAAATTCTAACACGGTTTAAGGCAGAGGACGGTGTCGTTTTCGGGGAAATGTCCATGATTGATCATGGAAACAGATCGACCTCGGCAGTAAGCACCACAGACTGCATCCTTTTGGAGATAAAGAGGGCGGATTTCCTTGATTTGATAGAAAAAAGGCCCCAGATGGGGGTTAAGATTTTGAAAAGGATAGCAGAGCTATTGGCCAGCAGGGTAAGACAGTCAAGTCAAGATGTGATAAGACTGACAACCGCCCTATCCATTGCCCTGAGCAGTTGAGTAATAGCCCCTGGAGATGTTGCTCATGAAGAGATTTATTTTTTCTCTCCTTATTGCAGTAAGTATTTTTGGCTGTGCCGTTAGCAACAGGCAGGTACCATATTACCCTCTTCCTGACAGGGAAGGGTTTGTGCAGGAAGGTATGGCTTCCTGGTATGGAAAGGGATTTCATCGGAACAAAACGGCCAATGGCGAGATTTTCAACATGTATGACAAGACCGCGGCACATAAAACGTTGCCCTTTGGAACCTATTTAAAGGTGGAAAATCTGTCAAATCTAAGGCAGGTCGTAGTCAGGATTAACGACAGGGGTCCTTTTGTTAAAGGGAGGATTATTGACCTGTCTTACGGTGCTGCCAGGGAGATAGGATTGATTGGTCCTGGGGTAACCAGGGTACGTCTGGTTGCCTTATCAAGGGAGGTTGACAAGATCGAATCAGGTAAAGACAGCAGGCCACTTGTGAGGGCAAGGGATTTCAAAAAGGGAAGGTTCGCTATACAGGTTGGCGCCTTTGAGATTGAGGATAATGCCAAACGTTTGGTAAGACGCCTCAGGGTTATCTTTGACAATGTCACCCTAACGACTTATAAACCGGATACCGGAAAAAGCGTTTATCAGGTGAGGGTTTCTGCCTCTAAAGACTTAACTGAGGCCGGTCAGATAGTTAAGAAATTGGAATATCTCGGATTTTCAGACCCCTTTATTGTAGCACTTTAGCGCTTATGATTGATTTTTCTCCGGAGAACGCCAGAGGTCCTAAAAACAACAACTCTCCTCGCTCTGAGCTGTAAGTCTTCTTTGGTTTGAGGGTTTCTCCCCCTTCTAGCAGCCTTGTCTTTGACAACGAACTTTCCAAAGCCGCTTACAAGGAGATTTTCTCCTTTTCCAAGGGTCTGCTTGATGAGTTCTAACAGGCTCTCCACAACCCTTCTCGACTGGTTTTTGCTGAGACCCACCTGATTGTAGACACTATCTATTATCTTTTCTTTAGTCAGGGCCATGTATCGTTCCTCCTAAGTTTTCTGGTTATTATTGGAAGCCAAACTTTTCTTTTAGCTTCTCGCAGACGATTTCAGGTACAAGACCACTGATAGTTCCCCCCAAACTAGCCGCCTCTTTTATGATACTAGAACTGATATAGAACCATCTGTAGTCAGTCATCATGAAGATTGTTTGAATATTTCTGTTTAACTTCCTGTTCATTAATGATAACTGAAATTCATATTCAAAGTCTGACAGGGCTCTTATTCCTCTCAGGATTATATTGGTTTTCTTGCTCGCCACATAATCAACAAGCAAGCCACTAAAGGGTTCGACAGAAACATTATCATCGTTTCTAATTGATTCCCGGATCATCTCCATCCTCTCCTCCAGAGAAAAGAGGGTTTTCTTCCCGGGATCGGAGGCAACGGCGGTGGTGACAGAATCAAATATGGTAAGGGCTCTTCTTAGAATACTGAGATGGCCGTTGGTTATGGGATCAAAGGAGCCGGGATAAATGACCATTTTGCCCATTTTATCTTTCCCCCTGATGAGCGTAAAGGCCTATCAATGTTGACCCATAAGACCTGGTTAGTCTAAGCTCAAGGCTATGAATCTTTGACGGGGTTGGATTGTCCTCATTACCGGCCGATTCCACAACGACTCTGCTGTCCTCAGCCAATAGGTCCCTCTCTATTAGTTTATAAATGGTAGGCTCGATATATCCCTTTCCATAGGGGGGATCAATAAAGACCAAATCGAACTGGCCACATCCCAGACCCTGAATACGGGCCAATCCGTTCGGCAGCTCCTCTCTGGTAATGATTGAAAGCGCCTCATACCCGCACATGGTAAGGTTTCTTTTGATTATGGCAAGGGCCTTACTTGATTTATCCACAAACAGGGCCTTTTTGGCCCCCCTGCTCAGGGATTCGATCCCCAAACTACCTGTGCCCGCAAATAGATCCAGTACAGCAAGGCCATTCAGTGTATGACCCAGAATGTTGAAGATAGAACCCCTCACCATATCTGAGGTAGGCCGGATATTAGACCCTTTAATCTTTGCCAGCCGGCGGCCCTTGACCATGCCGCCAGTTATTCTCATGATATTTTGAAGTTATAAGTGCCCGCCCGCTTCCGAGTTCCGGAATTCGGAAACTCGTCCCGCAGATCGGGACGGGCAGGCCTAAAGTGCTAAACTAAATCCGATCTCCTTAAAATAAACCACAGACTACGGACAACAGTCGACTAACATTACCGCTTCATAGCTCGTCTTCTAAACTCTTCTGTCTTTTCTCGGGAGAGGAATTGATTATAGGGTTAGCTGCCTTTGTATGCCTACGAGTGAGGTGGTAGAGCGTTATTGCAGGGCCTGAAATAACATACATGGCGGAGAAAAGGAACAACATCAAGGCTGGTTTATAGGCAACAACAATAAAAACGAGGACAGTGGCTACCAGGGCATTGAAGGGTTTCTGCTTGAAAAGCTCAAGCTCCTTATGACTAAGATAGTCGATTGTGCTAACCATAAGAAATGAGAGGAGATAGATGGTGCTTATAATAACGGTAGATTTGTTATCAGTAAGACCACCCAAGGAATCCATAAAAAGCACGAGGGTGGCGATAAAGATAGCTGCTCCAGGGATAGGTAATCCCTTAAAGTGACGAGATTCGAGATTGCTTTTTTGAATATTGAACCTGGCAAGCCTCAAGGCACCGCAGATAATGTACAAAAAGACAGCTAGCCAACCAAATCTTCCAAATGGTTTCAGGGACCACTCGAAGGCCAATAATCCAGGAGCAACACCAAATGCAATCACATCAGATAGAGAGTCATACTCGACCCCGAATTGACTTGTTGTACGAGTAAACCGCGCAATTTGTCCATCTAATCCATCAAATATAGCAGAGATAAGGATGGCAATGGCCGCTGCATCGTATCTGCCTTGGATAGCAGCAATAATGGCATAGAATCCGCCAAACAGGCTGCAGGATGTAAATAGGTTAGGGAGGATATATATTCCTCTTTTATTCCTTTTTTTTGGTCTATTCCTTATTTTCATCCTATCCAAGATATCCTATACGTGTTTGGCCAGCCTTAACTCTTTCCCCTTTTTTAACAGTAAGTGTGCTATCAGGTGGAAGATAGACTTCAAGCCGTGAGCCAAACCTGACGAGGCCAAATCTCTGACC
>DAOVGH010000039.1 GCA_030672485.1 Desulfobacterales bacterium
TTTGTAATGTTCCTGTCATATCCCCGTTAAATCTTCTTTTTGACTATCTTTTCACCCCTGTTTACAGCATATCCTACACCTTTTCGGTAAAAAAAGGGCTAGCAACAAAAACCGCTAACCCTTAACTGCCTTGATGCCGAGACGCAGAATCGAACTGCGGACACGGGGATTTTCAGTCCCCTGCTCTACCGACTGAGCTATCTCGGCTTAAACACGCTCTCAATCCTTACATATCAAAACCACTACTTGTTGGAATCGTCGTCTTCATCAAAATCGAGTTTGAGGTCCAGATCTCCCAAATCAACATCTAACTCTTCCGATTCCTTCTCGGCCTCTTCCTTCCGAGCACTTTCTTGATCTCCACCTTCCTCGAAACCCGGTCCCTCATCTCCAACTTCTTCTTCAACACCCCCTTCTGCAACCTCCTGACTAACATCATCAGAGAGAAGATCCATCTGTGCTTCTTTATCATCATCGGAAGAACCAAGATCACCTAAGTCTAGCTCAGCCTCTTCACCTGGCTCTGACATAGGTGCCTCATCTAGATTAATATCCAATTCCGAACCATCATCAAATATTTCGTCACCCTTCAGCTTCATATCTTCAGCGCCCTTTCCAATTGGTTCTGGCACACTAAGTTCAACGCGGCTATCATCGAGATCACCAGTCAAGGAGCCTAGGAGAGAAGGCGGATTGGGTTTAATAGAGAAGATGTTCAACTTAGCCTTTTCTGCTGACATATCCTTGCCACATCTGGGACAGCTCTCCAGATAATCAAAGACAATATACTTACACTTAGGACATTTCATAATAACTCCATTATAGCAAAACAATTAAGAGAAAATCCATCTACTTAGGTTGTACATAAGGATTTATAATAATTTATAATAATTGTCAAGCAATTAAAACTAAATAGATCTTGAATCTCCATCCACCAATTCACCCTCTCACATTCTCCCTGATTACTTGCCTGGCCAGTTTATCACATCTCTCATTTTCAGGATGCCCTGCATGAGCCTTTACCCACCGCCACTCTATCTGATGCTGTTTGCTTAGCAGCAATAATCTCTGCCAAAGGTCCCTGTTTAAAACCGGCCTTCTCTGTGAATTTAACCAATTTCTTTCCAGCCATGAATTGATCCAGATGGTGATTCCCTTGAAAACGTAATTGGAATCTGTAAATACCCTAACCTGTGAAGGCCTCTTAAGTGTCTCCAAGCCCTCTATCACAGCCATAAGCTCCATCCGGTTGTTGGTTGTATGTGGACAATAACCTGATATCTCCTCCTCCCGTGATCGATATCTTAGTATGGTGCCATAGCCTCCTGGTCCGGGATTACCAAGGCAGGCACCATCGGCAAATATTTCCACTATCTTACTCTCATCTGTCTTCATCTAACTATCTCTTTTTATCACTTCTGCTTTTCCCTATTCTCAGGCTCATTAAACAATGTGTTACATCATATCGTCTCTTTATATCATAAATTTCAGAAAAGTTTGAATCCTATTTCAAGCCGGGGAAAGAGAATTCATCAGAGAGCAAGGCAGGTCATCTTTTCAAGGAAAGCATTTCTGGACTTTTATGTGAGAAGTATCAGACTAAAGAAAATGGCGGAAAGGTTTATGTCTGGATATCGAAAAAATTTCCATTTCCCGCAAAAATGAAATATAAAGATGGCATGATAGAATACAAGAAACACCGCTTCAGGAGGATTCCATGAACTGGCTATATGCTCTTACAGCACTGGTTATAGGATTTGTGCTTGCTCTGCTAGCTGCATTTTTATTGAGATTCATACAGGCAAAAACAGCCCGGGAGCTTGCTGAAGAATTATTCCACGAGAGTGAGGCTCAAAAGAAGGCAAGCATTGATGCAATAATTGAAAATATAAAGGCAAGCTTTGGAAGCCTTTCCCTTGATGCATTATCAAAGTCAACCGAAGAATTTCTAAAGTTGGCCAAAGCCCGTCTGGAATCAGAAAGGGAAATCGGTGTTAGGGAATTGGACGCAAAAAAGGGCCTGATCGACCAACAATTGCAACAGATGACATCGAAACTCGACGATGTCTCCAAACTGATGAAAGAGCTCGAAAAGGACAGAGTAAAAAAGTTTGGAGAACTTGCAAGTCACCTTAACACAGCTACCCAACAGACAATGGCCTTACGCGAGGCATTGGCAGGTACAAAGGCAAGAGGTCAATGGGGAGAAAGAATGGCAGAAGATGTCCTGCAGGCAGCAGGTTTTATTGAGAATGTAAACTATTTCAAGCAAAAGACTATCGACGGAACTGGTTCACGACCGGACTTTACATTCCTCCTTCCTGAGGACTTGAAACTCAATATGGATGTCAAATTCCCCTTAAGCAACTATATCAGGTTTCTCGAAACTGACCTAGAATCAGAAAGGGTCAAATTTCGAAGCAGCTTCTTGAGGGACGTCAAGGCCAGAATGAAGGAGGTTACCACCAGGGAATACATAAATCCCGAGCAGAATACTGTTGACTACGTGCTTCTTTTTATCCCCAATGAACAGATCTATTCCTTCATTCATGAACAGGATAGCTCTATCCTTGATGAGGGATTGAGAAACAGGGTGATCTTTTGTTCCCCTATCACTCTCTTTGCGGTTCTTGCCGTGATCAGGCAGGCTGTGGATAATTTTGCCCTGGACAAGACATCCAGTGAGATACTATCGTTGTTAGGTGTATTCAAAAAGCAGTGGGATGAATTCTTAAAGAAGCTAGAATTGTTGGGTAAGAGGATTGACGATACACAGAAAGAGTATGAATCACTGACAACGACCAGGCGTCGACAACTCGAAAGGCCTCTCAGCAGGATTGAGGACCTGAGAATACAGAGGGGATTACCAATCAGACTTGATGAAGACGGATAGGGTGGCTTTAGATGTTTTCCATAGCCCCGTATGCGCCCTGAATTCTATCTCGAAGTATACAACAGAGTCTTTCCAGAACCTTAAATCCGAACTGAAAATTACCGAGCATCATCTCCCTCAGGGCGAGACCCTCAATAACAACTACCTTTGTAGGTTTCCTGCATACTGCAGATGACAACAAAGTGTGAGCCTTTCCAAGGAGGGTTGACCAGCACCCCAAAGCCCTTCCTTTGCCCAGAAGGCTAATAATTACATTTCCCTTGCGTGTACCTAAATCGACAGATCTTTCCAAGAATACATGCCCCTCGGCGATTATGTAAAGCTTGTCCCCGAAATCTCCCTGGTTAAATATATTCTCTCCAGCCTCATACGTCTCAACATGACCAAGGCTAGCTATCTTTTCAATCTCATCCCTATTCAATCCCCTAAACAGCTCGCAATTCTCTAACACATCCACAATCTGTGACCGACCCATAGTATTACCTTATCATTTTGAATAATTACCTGTTTTTACGTCTAATTTATGGGGATCATACAAATATGTCAACGTAAAATAAAGGAGCAGCTTCCTTGATATTTATCTCTGCTTACGGTAAGCTATAATGGATCATTGGGAAAACCAAATTGAACATCTCTAAACCACAGGATAGATCTTGAAAGTAGTTGCCTTTATCCCTGCAAGGTTTCACTCAAAACGCTTTAAGGGAAAGCCGCTAGCCCTGATAGCGGGAAAACCCATGATTCAACATGTATACCAGAGATCCAGAAAGTGCCCTGAGCTGGATGAGATATATGTGGCGACCGATGATCTTAGGATTTATGAATGTGTTATAGGATTCGGTGGCCAGGCCATTATGACAGGGGAAGACCACCTGTCAGGAACAGACCGTATTGCTGAGGCGGCGGAAAGGCTTGATCTTGCGGATCGAGACATAGTGGTCAATATACAGGGTGATCAACCTATTTTTGAGCCATCGATAATATATGACCTCATAAGGCCCCTTAGAGAAGACCCGAAAACCCCCATGTCTACAATAATGTGTAAAATCAGGGATGAACGACAGCTGAATGACACCAATAACGTAAAGGTAGCTGTTGATAAAAATGGGTATGCATTATATTTCTCTCGTCTCCCTGTACCTTTTCGTCGGGATCAAGAATCGAAGATTGTGTACTATAGACACCTGGGCTTTTACGCGTATTTTAAGGAGTTCTTATTGACATTCACGAACCTTCCGCATGGCTTATTGGAGGAAGCCGAGAAACTTGAACAATTACGGGCGTTAGAACATGGCTTTAAGATAAAGGCAGTTGAGACTGCATTTGATTCCTTTGACGTAGACACGCCAGAGGATATAAAAATAGTCGAGCAAAAACTCTTCCAACTAAAAAACCCCGAGTTATGAACTCGGGGTTCTCTGTGGTGTCCGGAAATGCCGTTACCTAAAATATATTTTCCTCTTTTCTCCTAACTTTTCTTTAGGAAAAACCATTTAAGTAGCGAACGAGCACCCCAGACCCATTTCTATATGGCAACTACTGTGCCAGTTCTCCTTGAATAAAATTATTATGTAATTACAACAGGTTACAAAAATCCCCTATCCGTTCTTGCCTTGATTTGTGTTAATCTTAACACAGCCCTACGTGAAAGTAAAACACAGTGCGCACGAGGGCATGGTTTGACAAGGCACTATCAAGTTGACTGTCTGGCGAGGAAATGCTAACTGGTAACCAAAGGAAACAATATTCGGCATTCCCTTTTCAGTAATACGCCATGAAGGAACAAGATCGATTTTGGATTTTTCCTGTTTTATGCGAGAGGCCGTGAAAGAGGCCAAAAAGGGGTGGCTGGGTGGGGAGATTCCAGTAGGAGCACTCCTGATAGGTGAATCCGCTGGTATTTTGGCCAGAGACCACAATAGATGTATTGAACGGAATGATCCTACTGCCCATGCGGAAATATTGGTTATCAGGCAGGCGGCAAGGTTGCTTGAAAATTATCGATTGAACGGGATGACCATGATTGTAACCATTGAGCCATGTCCGATGTGCATGGGAGCCATTATTAATGCCCGACTGGATACGCTCGTTTTCGGTGCCTTTGATTTTAAGAGCGGAGCTGCAGGCTCAATCTACAATCTATCTGATGATGTAAGGCTCAATCATCGACTGAAAGTGATACCTGGCGTAATGGAACAAGAATGCCGGGGACTTATGCAGGAGTTTTTTCGAGAAAAAAGATAAGGCTAGGAGAGGTACCGAAGTGGTCGCAACGGGGTCGACTCGAAATCGATTTGTCTCGTTAAGAGCGGGGCACGTGGGTTCGAATCCCACCCTCTCCGCCAGGAAATCTAACCCCCGATACATCGGGGTTACATTTCACAATTAGCTTATGGCTGTAGGCCTTTTGGAATAATTAAATACAACTACATATCCTTATTTCTAAAATAGAACAAAGAATGCTATATGGCAAAAGCGAAAGGCTAAAAGTATTTCGCTTTCGCGAAATCATGGAGAGATGTCCGAGTTGGCTTAAGGAGCGCGACTGGAAATCGCGTGTACTACCACAAGTGGTACCGGGGGTTCGAATCCCCCTCTCTCCGCCATATATACCGTTAACATCCTC
>DAOVGH010000047.1 GCA_030672485.1 Desulfobacterales bacterium
TTTTACTTCCCTCTACTCCATTACTCCAACACTCCACTATATATGAATCCGGAGGCATATCATCATGGTGGAAAAGGCAGATTCGAAGGCAGCTGGATCCGCTGAGACAGGCTTACATCGCAAAAAAGAACGGGCCCATACCGGGCAGGGGGCAGGAAGGCCATCTTTAGTCAACATCTGGGGGATAGCTGGAAGGCAGGAAATAATGGAGATGAGGAGGCTATGGCAGCTGAGAATTCCCCGAAAATAATATACTGTTAGCTCCTTCAGCCCTTGCCTTCCACATATTGCACCTGGCCCATAGAGACAGGAAATAGGATAATGATCAGAGAGATTTCAACCCGGGAGATCATCAAGGCAGTCAGAGACCTGAGCATGGATGCAAATTATAATCTCGGAAACGATGTCCTTCTCGCCCTTAACCAGGCATTGGAAAAAGAGGACCCAGGAACAGCAAGAGAGGTCATCAAGGAACTGATAGAGAATGCCAGGATCGCTCGGGAAGAGAAAGTCCCCATATGCCAGGACTGCGGCCTTGCTGTCGTGTTTGTGGAGATTGGTCAGGATGTCCACATCATAGGCGGTGATTTAAGACAGGCCATCAACGAGGGAGTAAGGCAGGGGTATACGGATGGCTACTTAAGAAAATCGGCATGCCACCCCATTACCAGAAAAAACACGGGTGACAATACCCCGGCGATCATACACCTGCAAATTGTCCCGGGAGATCGGATGAGGATCATCCTTGCCCCCAAAGGAGGAGGCAGCGAGAATATGAGCAGGGTTGATATGCTCACCCCTGCAGCAGGCATTGAGGGAGTAAAAGACTATGTGGTGAGAAGGGTAAAGGAGTCTGGTCCTAATCCGTGCCCCCCAACCATTGTGGGCGTTGGAGTCGGAGGAACCTTTGAAAGATCGGCAATATTGGCCAAAAAAGCACTCCTGAGAAATATAGGGGACAGAAATCCCGATCCGGAATTGGCAGAGATTGAAGAGGAAATTTTGACAAGGATCAATAGATTGGGGATCGGTCCCATGGGATATGGGGGAAATTCTACCTCACTCGATGTATTTCTCGAAATTGAACCATGCCATATCGCGAGTTTGCCCGTAGCCATCAATATCCAATGTCATGCGGCCCGACACAAGGAAGCAGTTATATAGGGTTAATGTTTGTTGTCCGTTGCCTATTATGAACACAACAAACCCTGTAAACACAAGAAACACTAGAGGCTGGAGCAGAAGATGTCCAAACAGATAAGACTGAGGACTCCTTTGTCCACTGAAGACGTGGAAAATTTACGTATTGGGGATAGGGTATTGTTGAACGGGGTTCTCCTAACCGGAAGGGATGCCGCACACAAAAGGCTCTTTGACCTGATCAAGGAGGGAAAAGAACTCCCGATTGATATTAATGGCCAGGTAATCTACTATGTCGGGCCTACCCCACCAAAGCCCGGGAAACCTATTGGCTCCGCAGGACCAACCACCAGCTACAGGATGGATCCTTACGCCCCAAAATTGATCGAGCTTGGATTGAAAGGGATGATCGGCAAGGGAAACCGCTCCCAGGCTGTTATTGAAGCGATGAAGAGATTCAAGGCAGTCTATTTTGGGGCCACTGGCGGAGCTGGAGCTCTCCTTGCTCAACGAATTAAGAAGGCCGAAATCGTTGCCTACCCCGATTTGGGGCCTGAAGCAATCAGGGTATTAGAGGCAGAGGATTTCCCGGTAATAGTAATTAATGACACAAAGGGAAACGATCTCTACACAGAGGGTATCAAGAGGTATGCTAAGGTATAGTGATATTGCCTTTGATAGTAAAACCGCCTGATCTGGAGAAATAGAGATGCCGGTGAAGGAGGGCGGCTGTCCGTTGAGAAGGATCGAGCGACTATTAGCAGCAAACCACGGGCATGGCGAAAATAAAGACTTGCAAGAAAACGAATAAAAATGATATTTTTACACTTGACCAACGTATACTATGTCCTTCGATTCATAAATTCGGTCCCGCATTTATTTACTCAGGACTTAGTGCTGAGTGAGCAAAATCGAATAAAATGATAGGAAAAATACGTTACCGTATTTGCGAATCGAAGCACTAAGCACCTGAGGCATCTATCGGCTATCAAACTATGGAAAAGAAGATGGCAATAAATCTAAAAGGCTCCTCTCCTGTTGACATCCCCGCACAGGGCCTTAATGGGCTAGAGGCGTTGAAGACCTCAAGCGCAGATAACATGGACAAGGTGGCAGCTATCAAGGTAAATGGTGAGATCAAAGATCTCTCGACGGAGATCAACTCATCAGCCGAACTGGAGCCTCTCTACACGGATTCCCCGGAGGGCTTGCAAATACTGAGGCACAGTGCCGCCCATGTTATGGCCCAGGCAGTGAGGGATCTCTTTCCCGGGACAAAGGTAACAATAGGGCCGGCTATTAAGAATGGTTTCTATTATGACTTTGACTATGAAAGGCCATTTGAGGCCGGGGATCTGCCCGAGATTGAAAAGAGGATGGTAGAAATAATAGAGGAGGATCTTCCCTTTATCAGGAGCGAGGTTCCAAGCAGCGAGGCAATTGAGGTTTTTAGGTCCCAGGGTGAGTCCTACAAGGTCGAGCTGATCGAAGAGCTTTCAGAACAGAAGATTAGCCTGTACAGGCAGGGGAATTTTACAGACCTGTGTAGGGGGCCCCATCTTCCCTCAACGGGAAAGATAAAGGCCTTTCAGCTAACCCATGTTGCTGGTGCATACTGGAGGGGAGATGAACACAGGGCCATGTTGAGCAGGATCTACGGTGTTGCATTTGCTGACCAGGAATCCCTTAATGCACACCTCAAGAACCTCGAGGAGGCAAAAAAGAGAGACCATCGCGTACTTGGCAGGAAACTCGATCTTTTCAGCATCAGCGACGATCTTGGTCCGGGCATGGTGATATTCCATCCCAATGGGGCCATGCTTCGGCATATCATTGAAGAATTTGAGATACAGGAACACCTCAAAAGGGGCTACGAACTGGCAGTAGGGCCCCAGTTGTTAAAGGCTGAGTTATGGAAAAAATCAGGCCATTTTGATCACTATAGGGAAAACATGTATTTCACCGCCATAGAAGACCAGTCCTACGGCATAAAACCCATGAATTGCCTGGCCCATATGCTTATCTATGCCTCCAAGGTGAGGAGCTATCGGGACTTACCCAAGAGATACTTTGAATTAGGTACCGTTCACCGGCATGAACGCTCTGGAGTGCTCCACGGATTAATAAGGGTACGGC
Source organism: Desulfobacterales bacterium (assembly GCA_030672485.1). Classification (GTDB taxonomy): domain Bacteria; phylum Desulfobacterota; class DSM-4660; order Desulfatiglandales; family B25-G16; genus JABXJZ01. The sequence continues at coordinate 3,277 of DAOVGH010000047.1, forward strand.
AATTTACCCAGGATGATGCCCATATTCTCTGCACCCCTGAACAGCTCAAGGCCGAGATACAGAGTATACTTGACTTTGTAAGGGAAATAATGGCTATCTTTGGCTTTGATTATGATCTTGAAATAAGCACAAGGCCAAAGAAATCAATCGGCACCGATGAGGATTGGGAAAAGGCTACCAAGGCCTTGATAGAGTCAGTAGAAGAATATAATCTTCCCTATCAAATAAATGAGGGAGAGGGGGCGTTCTATGGTCCAAAGATAGATGCTATGCTTAAAGATGCCCTTGAAAGAAGCTGGCAGTGTGCTACAATACAATGCGATTTTGCGCTCCCGGACCGATTCGACCTAACCTATGTAGGGTCCGACGGTGAAAAACACAGGCCTGCAATGATTCATCGGGTAATACTTGGTTCTATAGAGCGATTTCTTGGTGTCTTAATTGAGCACTACGCAGGCGCCTTCCCCTTATGGCTGGCCCCGGTTCAGACGATTATTCTTACCATCACCGATCGAAACATCCCGTTCGGTGGAGACTTATCCAAGACCTTATCCGGGGCAGGGATCAGGGTTAAGACGGACTTCAGGAACGAAAAACTGAGCTTCAAGGTCAGGGAGGCCCAGGTGAAAAAAATCCCCTATATGCTGGTAGTGGGAGACAAAGAGATGGAAGCTGGTAATGTAACCGTTAGACTGAGAGATGGGCGCAACCTTCCACCTATGTCACCAGGGGAATTAATAGATAGAATAAGGGATGAATCAGAAAAGAGGAGATAACTATTACCAAAAAACAGGGCGTAAGGGTTAACGAGCAAATCAGGGCAGCAAAAGTCAGATTAATCTCCGTAGATGGAAAACAGATTGGAATTGTCTCCTTTGATAAGGCCCTGCTTGCAGCCAGAGAAAACGATCTTGACCTCGTTGAGGTAGCCCCAAAGGCGGACCCTCCCGTCTGCCGGATCATCGACTATGATAAGCTTAGGTACGAGAAGGCCAAAAAACAAAAAGGCAGATCCAGATCCAGTCACCTCAAAGAGATCAAACTCAGGCCCCTTACTGCAGAGCATGATGTAGGGGTGAAGATAAAGAGAATAAGAAAATTCTTGGGAAATGGAGACAAGGTACGGGTCTCCATGATATTCAGGGGCAGGGAGATATCCCATGCTGAAATAGGGTTAGATTTGTTAAAAGAGATTACAAAGAAGATTGAAGACATTGGGGTTGTAGAGGTACCTCCTAGGAGGCAGGAAAGGGATGTATCCATGCTCATTGTGCCGAAATAGGTAACCCATCATGCCGAAGATAAAGACCAGAAAGGGTGCTCTAAAGAGGTTCAAAAGGACTGGCGGTGGAAAGCTGATCAGAAACAGGGCCTCTGCGAGCCACATTATGACGAAAAAGTCATCTAAGAGGAAGAGAAATCTCAGAAAATCTACCCCGCTCGCCAAGACGGATATGAAAAAGGTGGCAAGATTGCTTCCCTATCATTGATACTCTTCTTTCTTTACCCATTTATCATAAATAGCTTGGCGTCCGTTGCGTCCCGCTAACGAGTGACATCATCATAACTTTTGTGAGGTAGTAACTATGCCGAGAGTAACAAATGCGCCGCAATCCAGAAGGAGAAGAAAAAAGATCCTCAAGCAGGCCAAAGGATACAGGGGCGGTAGAGGTAAGCTGTTGAAGACCGCCCATGTAGCTGTGATGAGATCCAGACAATATGCCTACAGGGACAGGAAAAAGAGAAAGCGTGACTTCAGGAGGCTCTGGATAGCCAGGATTAATGCAGCTGCTAGAGAAAACGGCCTCTCTTATAGCAAATTGATCAGTGGGCTTCAAAAGGCAGATATAGCGTTAGACAGAAAGATCCTCGCCGAAATGGCTGTGAGCGATCCTCAAGGGTTCTCAGAGATAAGCAAAATGGCAGAGAAATCCAAGGGGGAGTTTCAAAGTGAAGGATGAGCTCCTTGAATTGAGAACAAAGGCCTTAAAGGAGTTGGAATCAGCTGCCGAAAGGTCTGATATAGAAAAACTAAGGCAGCGGTATCTTGGCAGGAAAGGCCTCCTTACCCTTCTTTTAAAGAGGCTATCGGAATTGCCCGAAGAAGAAAGACCTTCTGTGGGCAGGATCGTAAACCAGGTAAAAGAGGAGCTGAGGAGAGGGTTTCAGGCGGCAACTGATTCTCTAACGACTGAAGATGTCCAAGAGGTATCAGCCTTGGATGTAACCCTTCCGGGCAGAAGAACGCCTCGGGGTCACCTACATCCTATTACCCAAATAACAGAAGAGATATGCGATGTCTTTTTGAAGCTGGGTTTTCGGGTCGTACAAGGACCTGAGGTTGAGCTTGACTACTACAACTTCGAGGCCTTAAACATGCCAAAGAATCATCCTGCCAGGGATATGCAGGACACCTTCTATATTTCCGATAATGTCGTCTTGAGGACCCATACCTCCCCAATACAGATTAGGATAATGGAAAGCAAATCGCCACCGGTGAGCATAGTGGCTCCAGGAAAGGTCTACCGCCCGGATTCAGATATAAGTCATACCCCCATGTTCCATCAGGTAGAAGGGCTATTGGTGGATAAAGGGGTTTCCTTCGGCGATCTCAAGGGAACACTTACCACCTTCGTCCATCAGATGTTTGGCCCTGAAACAGACCTTCGGTTTAGGCCCAGCTTCTTTCCCTTTACCGAGCCGAGTGCAGAGGTGGATATTAAGTGCGTTGTCTGCCAGGGTAACGGTTGCCGTGTATGTTCCCATTCCGGCTGGCTTGAGATACTTGGCTCCGGCATGGTAGATCCTGAGGTCTTCAAGGTCGTTGGTTATGACCCAGAGAGTATCTCTGGTTTCGCATTTGGTATGGGAGTTGAAAGGATTGCCATGCTTAAATTTGGCCTGGATGACATCAGGCTCTTTTTTGAAAATGACATCAGGTTTTTGCGGCAGTTCTAAGAAATCATACACTAGATGTCTTCACAAGGGAACTTCTTAACAAATCTGTCAAATTTTTTAAGGCGTTCAATGCAAAATGATGAGTAGGTTGGGTAAAACGGTAAACGGTTGCGTAGCAACGGCCGAAGACCCGCCCGCCTCGCCTGAGCTTGCGATGGCGGGCAGGCCGATTGCCAGCAGACGATTCGAGCCTCGCAACCGCAACCCTTTAACGTAACCGAATGTCACAGAAATTGGCCAGTTGCCCCAGAGGGCATTATGATCTTCATACCTGGTTTAAGGCAAAGCTTCACTAGATAAAGGGCAATCATACATGAGGATTAGTCTCAGTTGGCTGAGGGAATTTGTAGACATTGATCAAACACCGGCTGAGGTAGCAGAATCGCTCACTATGGCAGGCCTCGAGGTTGAAGGCCTCGAACATAGGGCGCAAAACCTCAATGATGTTACGGCAGCCAGGATCATGGATATCAGGCCCCATCCCGGGGCTGATCGGCTCTCCATCTGTCAGCTCGATGCCGGAAAAGAAGAGGTATCTGTAGTCTGTGGTGCTCCCAATATTCGTAAGGGCGATCTTGCACCCCTGGCCCTGCCAGGCACAACCCTTCCCAATGGCATGGTCATCAAAGAGAGCAGGATACAAGGTGAAATATCTCATGGAATGCTCTTGGCTGAGGACGAGATGGGCCTGACAGATGACCATGCCGGTATTATGATCCTTCCCGATGATCTCACACCTGGCCAGCCCCTTTCCTCTGCCTTGGATCTGGAAGATTGGATTCTGGAGGTGAGCCTATCGCCCAACCGAATTGACTGTGCCTCTATAGTGGGTATTGCAAGGGAGATAGGGGCCTTGACGAACAAAAAGATTAAGATGCCAGAGATCCATTTTGAAGAGAGCGATCTCCTGATTGAGGATCTGGCCCGTGTGGCCATCCTCGACAGCCAGGGTTGTCCTCGGTATACAGCTGGTTTGGTGGACCACGTGAAAATCGGCCCCTCTCCATTTTGGATGAGGTACAGGCTGCATGTCTCTGGAATCAGATCAATAAACAACGTGGTCGATATAACCAACTATATCCTCATAGAATTGGGGCAACCTTTGCATGCCTTTGATTACCACAGGTTGGCGGAGGGGCGAATAGTGGTCAAGAGGGCGGAAAACAACCAAGTATTTACCACCCTGGATAACCAACCCAGGTATCTGGATGATCGGATGTTGGTTATATGTGACGGGAAAGAACCGGTGGCCCTGGCAGGGATAATGGGCGGTCTTAATTCGGAGATAACAGAAGACACCGCTACTGTACTCATAGAAAGTGCCTACTTCGATCCCGCCATGATCCGCCGTTCCTCAAAGGAACTCTCTCTCACCACAGAGGCCTCATATCGCTTTGAAAGGGGAATTGATATCCAAGGAGTGGATCTTGCCTTGAAGAGGTCCCTTATGCTTATTGCCCAGTTGGCTGGGGGGGATATCGCCAAGGGCGTCATAGATTGTTACCCAAGGCCATGGTCTCCCCCAAAGATCACATTACGGGTTGACAGGGCAAATGAGATTCTGGGAACCGGCATTGATATGAAACAGATGGCCGATCATCTCTCCTCCCTTAACATGGCCGTAAAGGTAGTAAGTAAGGATCAAATGGAGGTTAGTCCACCGTCTTTCAGGGTGGATATAACCAGAGAGGCTGACCTGGTGGAGGAGGTTGCACGCCTATTTGGTTACAACAACATACCGGTTACCCTTCCAGCCATCAGGCCAGCAGAAGAGGACGTTCTTGAGCTTCTTCTCAGAGATCGGATTAAGAGTATACTGGTCGGTATTGGTTTTTCAGAGGTAATTACCTACTCCTTTATCTCCCCAAAATCCGCGGATATAATGGGAGCAGGAGAGAACAGTAATCTACGATCTTTTGTAAGGCTCCTCAATCCCCTCTCTCAAGATCAATCTGTCATGAGGACCTCCCTCATTCCCGGACTGCTCTCCACAGTCAGAATAAACTCATTGAGGGATCAGAATGATATTCGGGTATTTGAATGGGGAAAGGCATATATTAAAGGGGACGGCGAATTGCCCCGGGAAAAGCAAGTTCTTGTGGCCTTAATCACTGGGCTAGGCTCCAGACAGGAGTGGTATCAGGAACCCAGGGAGGCTGATTTCTTTGATATCAAAGGCGTGGCGGAAGATATCCTGGAGGAGCTTGGCATTGGTGGGGCTGAGTACAAGAGAAGTAGCCCTAAAGAAGGGCTTGATCCACGTGAATATGCCCGGATTTTTCACTCCGGCTCCGAGATCGGTGCTATTGGTCAGGTCTCAAAAGACGTGCTGGAGGGCTATGGAGTTGAAAAAAAGGCCTTTATCCTGGAACTCTATATTGAAGCGCTTCTGTCCCTCGTTGTTTGGGTAAAGAATTTTACACCCCTGGCCAAATTTCCCTCAGTTAGGAGAGATATCTCTATCGTAGTTGATCGCTCTTTAGACAGTGCCATGATAGTAAGTATTGTAAAAAAGATGGGAAATGGCCTGGTTGAATCCGTGGATATATTCGATGCTTACCAAGGAAAAGGGATTGCCCCTCAAGAAAGAGCCCTAGCTGTGAGGATTAGCTACAGGTCAAAGGAAAGGACCTTGACGGACGATGAGGTAAATGAGATCCACGGGGGGATCATAGACGAAATTCGCCGGCAGACAGGTGGAAGGCTGAGAGAGGGTGTACCAGAGACGGATTGAGTTTGTCCAGTTTTGAGTTCATCAAGTTTTTCGTGCTTTTTATGCTATCATTAGACACTTTAACTCACTTTAGCTCACTGTATAAAGTGGATATCCCGGATAACAAACGATTTTTCAGAATAGGCGAGGTAAGCCGTATAGTTGGGGTGAAGCCCTATGTTCTTCGTTACTGGGAAACGGAGTTCCCCGGTATTCGGCCTAAGAGGGCGGATTCAAGGCAGAGGATCTATGAACGCGAGGATATCGAGACTATCAGAGAGATAAAAAGACTCCTCTATGAAGAAAAACTAACAGTGGAAGGTGCAAGGAGGAGGCTCACAGCCGCAAAGAAAACCCACTCGATGTCACCGAGTAATTTCTTAAGGGAAATCAAAGAAGAGCTTAAACAAGTTTTCAAAATGCTTCAATAACGCCTAAGCGTTCAGCTTTCAGCCATCAGCAAGCCCTACTATCGGTCTATCTAGCAAATATCGTTATCACGGGGACCCCAAACGAGTCGCACCCATGAACTGAGGTGGTGTGGTCGAGGTTAAAATCGAGGCCATTGGAAGGCTGGGAAATATCGTAAAGTCCGCGGACCTAAGGGTGTGAATATGAAGTTTGCGCGTTTTGAATACAACGGCAATGCCTTTCTTGGGATGGTCGAAGGAGATGTTGTTGAGGCGCTCCAAGGCTCCCTGTTCGGTAGCTATGAGGAGACGGGAACGCGCTTTGCCTTGCGTGAGGTCAGGCTGCTCGCCCCCGTGACCCCGACCAAGATCGTCTGTATTGCCCATAACTATAGGGAACTCATTGAGCAAATCGGCGAAGAATTCCCAGATGAGCCAGTTTTCTTCCTGAAACCTCCGTCATGCCTTATCGGGCCCGAAGACGCCATCATCTACCCCCCAGGTGCTGAACGTGTGATATTTGAAGGTGAACTGGCGCTCGTGATCAAGGACAAAATGAAGAACGTCCCGGAAGACGAGGCCTTGAGGTACGTCCTTGGATATTGCTGCTTCAACGATGTAACCGAGAGGGCCCTCGTGGAGAAAAACCGTCTCTTGCTATCGCTTGGCAAGGGCTTCGATACCTTCGGTCCTGT
>DAOVGH010000086.1 GCA_030672485.1 Desulfobacterales bacterium
GTCTTTCATTATTATCTCTATGGCCTCTTTGTATTTTCCCGCCTTTACCATGGCAACATAACCCTGGACATTGATATTGGCAGGACATGCGGAGATACAGGGGGGGCGGTCTAACTTTTCGATTGAGTAGGCAAGGGGAACTCCCTGGGGATAGGGGATAAAGGTTGCTGTTCTTGTATTTAAGCTTTGGTTAAACTCATCTGGAAGGCTCACCGGGCAAACTTGAGAACAGTCTCCACATCCGGTGCATTTATCAGTGTCTATGAAGCGTGAGTGTTGAAGGATTTTGACCTTAAAGTTACCCTCTTCTCCTTCAATGCTTTCTATCTCTGATAAGGGCAGTATCTCTATGTTTAGATGCCGGCCGACCTCGACCAGTTTAGGTGAGATAATTCACATGGTACAGTCATTGGTGGGGAAGGTTTTATCTAACTGGGCCATAACCCCTCCAATGACCGGGTTTTTCTCCACCAGGTATACATAATAGCCAGAGTTGGCCAGATCAAGGGCTGCCTGCATACCAGTGATGCCTGCGCCTACCACCATCACTGATCCAATACTACCTTTTTTCATTTTCACCTCGTAAAAAAGCGGCGATCTCTTAATATCTCCATATCTATGGTAGACAGAGCACCGTAACAGGTATTTTTGCGTGGCTAATTTATAGTTTTAGGCCATATCGTTGTCAATGAGATTATTAAAACCCTATAGGGCCTTGGGGGTTGATAAGGATATCTTGGGATAGTAGTCGTAGGATCGTGGAGACTGTGGAATTTTGCAGAGGTTAGTGCAAAGATATTCGTGATTGCCAGTGCCTACCCCCTGTGAACCGTTTCCTCTTTAACCTACATCCTTAAAATAGAATAGTACTGACCATGCCTGTCGATCTTGTCTCCCACCGAGGTGCCGCAGAATCGGCAGCGGTACTCATATTTGTCCCCTTCAGGTAAAACGAGAAGGAGGGACTTAATTACTGGCACAGCCTTCCCACATTTGGGACAGTAAAGCTCTGTGGCCTCGAATTCATGATAACTAGATGGGCCTTGTCTTTTCTCCTTTAAAGAAGAATATCTGAACGGCCCTTGAGTATCCATAAATGATTTCCTTTACTATTCTAATGTGGTAATAATACCTGATTTTACAAAGGTATAAAAAAAATGCAAGTAAGTTTCCTGGTTGAGTAGTTAAGTTGTTGAGTAGTAAAAACAAACCCACTCAACACCTCAACTATTTGACTAACTTTAAGGAGGTAGATATGAACATAAAGCACATTGACCACATAGGAATTGCTGTGAAGAGCATCGAGGAGGGAGGGAAGTCCTTCACTGATATCCTTGGGCTAAACCTTCAAAAGGTAGAGACCATTGCAGAACAAAAGGTAAAGACTGGCTTCTTTCCAATTACCGACAGCGAGCTCGAACTGCTTGAATCCACAGAACCAGATAGTCCCATAGCCAAATTCATTGAGACAAGAGGCGAAGGGATGCACCATATCGCATTTAGGGTTGAAAATATTGATGATGCCTTGAAAGAATTGAAGGAAAAGGGCGTCCGGCTGATTGATCAGGAACCCCGGAAAGGTGCTGGCGGGGCCAGGATCGCCTTTATTCATCCAAAAGAGACCCATGGGGTACTAGTGGAGCTTTGTGAGAAGTAGGGCTGCATTTTCCCCGCATATCTTTCTTATTGCGTCTTTAGAGAGACCTGCCTCTTTCATGTCCTTGAAATACCTGCCTGGATTAAGGAGGGGAAAATCACTTCCAAACAGTATCCTGTCTGGGCCAACGATTTTCGACGCAATAGAGTAGATTTCTTTATCGTAAAGATATGGTGATGCAGCGGTATCAAACCATGTGTTTCTCAATAACCCTTTAATGTCTCTTTTCATCAAATAGTAAAAGAAGAGCCCCCCTCCCCAGTGAGCAAGGATTATTTTATTGTCTGGAAAGCATTGTAGAAAATCGCATATCTCTTTTAATGTCATCTCTGTCTTACCAGGATAGTGGTGGCCGACAGATTCATTGGTGTGGAGAAGAATGGGCAGATCACATTTCCGTGCTATTTCAGCTATGGGCTCAAAGGCCTTAAGGGTATCCTTTGCTATAGTTGATGTGTAGAATGCCAGTTCTCCTATCCCTGAAAGGCCCGATTTGAGACACCTTTCAAGCTCTTTTTCAGCACCTTCAGCCAAGGGAAAAAAGGTGCTAAACCCTATGAGCCTGTCCTTGTGTCTTTCAGCTACATCCATGACATAGTCGTTGTTTTTTTTGAAATAATCCTGGCTATGCCACGGGAAGCCAAATACAACCGATTTATCCACCCCCTCATTATCCATATTCCTGATAAGTTCGTCGGCCCCGGAAAGTCTTGATCCGGGAACACCATAGAGGAGCTTAAAGGCCGGCTCATGGTCGAAGAAATCCTCTCTCTTATCCCTGACCTCGGGTGGAAAGATGTGGGTATGGCAGTCTGTTATCATATCGTCATTGGTTAATCGTTATTAGTTATTAGTTATTCGAGTAACCAAGAACTAATAACGGATACCCGGCAGTTACATCATCTGATACGGATCAACATCAATTATCAGTTTTACCCCGCTTGAACTCAGGATCTGTGCAGAGCCCCTGTCTATCTCTTTCAACAATTGGTTAAGGTATCCGGGCCTACGGGATTTGATAAGCATCTGCTGCCGGTATTTCCCTTTTAGCTTTGCCACTGGGGCCTCAACAGGACCAAGAACCTCTACATCCCTTTTACCTTTTGGCTTCTTTCTCAGGATATTTCCGATTTTCTCGCCCATCTGCTGAGCTATTTTCTCTGTCTTGGTCCGGCTGTTTCCGAGGAACCGTAAATTGGCTATCGAGGAAAAAGGGGGATAGTTGAGCTGTCTCCTGAGCCTTGTTTCGTGTGAAAAAAAACTTCGGTAATCGTGATCCCTTGCTGCAACGATCGCATAGTGGGATGGATTGAATGTCTGGATGATGACCCTCCCAGGCAATCTTCCCCTTCCAGTCCTGCCTGCTACCTGGGAGAGTAGTTGAAAGGTAATCTCTCCGGCCCGGAAATCCGGGTAATTTAGTGACAGGTCGGCAGAGATAACTCCAACAAGGGTTACCCTGGGAAAGTCATGGCCCTTGGTAACCATCTGTGTCCCAACAAGGATGTCTGTTTCATGTTCTAAGAATCGCTTCAAGACCTGTTGCACTTCACCCTTGTGTCTCATCGTATCACTGTCCATTCTCTCAACCCTTGCATCCGGAAACACCTCCACTAATGTCTCCGCCACCCTCTCTGTACCGAAGCCATATGGTTTTAGGTTCTCCCTGTTACACGATGGACATCGATTTGGGGGCTGAATCCTAAAGCCGCAGTAATGACAGAGCAGACTATTTCCATATTTATGATATGTCAGGCTTACCGCGCAGTTTGGGCACCTGACAGCCTCTCCGCAAAGCTTACACAGATAGAGGGCACTGAATCCCCTCCTGTTCAAAAACAGGATAGTCTGTTTTCCCCGAGCCAGATTTTCCCCAATTTCCTTCCTCAATGGAGGACTAATCATCCCATCATCCCGCGTAGCAGGGCTCTCCCCAAAACTCCTCATATCTATGACGGTGATCTCCGGTGGCTCCCTCTTTAGGATCCTTTCCGGCATGGTGAGAAGGCCATATTTACCACTCACGGCATTATGGTAAGACTGTATCGAAGGGGTTCCAGAACCAAGCACAACAAGGGCATTGCTGAGTTTTGCCCTCACGATGGCGGCGTCCCTGGCCTGGTAGCGAAATTTTTCCTCCTGTTTATAGGAGGGATCGTGCTCCTCGTCGATAATAATGAGTCCAAGCCTGGAAAAGGGCGCAAAGAGGGCGGATCTGGCACCTATGACTACGTCGGCCTCTCCCTTCGCTATCCTGATCCATTGATCGTACCTTTCTCCCATAGAAAGAGCGCTGTGAAGGATAGCCACCCTAGGTCCAAGGCGGGCCTTGAAAAGAGATGCCAGCGAAACAGTCAGGGCGATCTCCGGCACCATTATTATGGACTGCCGTCCAAGCTCTTTGGCAACCCTGACAGCATGGTAGTAGACCTCCGTTTTGCCGCTCCCGGTCACACCATGCAGGAGGTAGGCAAGAAAGGAATGTTCTTTGAGTTTCCCCGTTATCTTCTCAAGGAGGTCTCTCTGCTTCGAATTCAGGGGCGGTGGCTCGGGGGAAATGAAGAGGGTTTCGCCTGCTATGTCTCTCACAACTGGCCTGAGAGATTTTTCCAGCAAGCCCTTCTTAAGCCATTTATCCACGAGGTAGGCCCCGTTATCGAAGGCGCTTTTTACCTCACGTAAGGAGATCTCTCTCCTTTTGATCATCATCTCCAAGAATTCAGGTTCATTTCTTGCTCGCCCGCCTCGCCTGAGCGAGAGCGATGGCGGGCGGGGTACCCTTTTAGGGTCAAATAATGATCTATCAATAGTGGGCCCCTTTTTTACCGTGATGAAGGCCCTTTTCAAAAGGCCAACCCTATCCAGCCATCCCCTGGGGGGCATCTCTTTGCCACTCGGGATATTCACATTTAGGCCTGTCGGCAGGGCTGCCTTAATTACCAGGCCGATTGGATATAGGTAGTAGTTGGATAGCCATTCGAAGAATGCAACCATGTTTGGAGGGAAAAGTGGGTAAGGGTCAATGATATTCAGTATATCCTTTAAACCCTTTCTGTTTTCGGGTGCGATAATCCTGAGGATATAGCCGATCACCTTCCGGCCCGAGAAGGAAATAAGGACCCTTTTACCCACCCCTGCGTTCTCCGTAAGACCGCCAGCTACTGTATAGGTGAATGTTCCGCTGACAGGAAGGGCCACGGCAACCTGGACATGTATCTTTTCTAATGCCTCAGCCATCAGCTATCGAGGCAGGGCCTCTTCATTAAGCTCGCTCACACCAAATTCGGCCCTGATTCTGGGTATATCGAAGAGAGATACATCAATAGATGGGTTTGCCGTGATGTCCTTTACCGTATATTCCTCCACAGTGGTCCCTTCAAATGAATAGACGATCTTGTACGGATACCAGATCTGCTCCATGAACTCCCCGTAATCGGAAAAACGGAAAAGGACATCACCATATTTTAGAAGTAGGGGAAAAAACAGGTCCTTATCAACAAGAAGTCTAGGACTCCCCTCTTCTTTTTCCCCAATAAGGTATGCTATTTTCCCCTCAAACCTCGTCAGGGATACCTTATCGAGGTTTATGCCTACTGCTTTAAGCCATTCCAGTAAACGCCCGGGGCTTTGCGCCAAAACAAGAAAACGATAGAGGTAATCCTGGCTCTCCCCGTCATAACTAATACTCCTGTTGATAATTCTCAAGCTTTTTGTCTTGTTATGGATTATCAGACGTTTACCAGGTTGCCCCACCATCTCTGACCTATACAGATAAGGAGACTTCAGATAGATAATCTCCCCAAAAACCCTTTCCTGTTCCTGATCTAGATCCTTAACCTTAGTATGTTGGATTATCCTTAATGCCTTGATACGGGCGAATTTATTGGTCATAAATTCAATGATCTGAGTTGAAGGGAGTATATAAGGCAGTCCAACTGATGGTAAAGTAGCTATAACAAGTAAAGACACAAAAATCATGAAGTTCGATATTCTTCCCATATCTGCTCCGTTTGAACGACTAACTGATTGAACCTCTTCCTGTCTTTTCTGCTTAATATAGAGGCAGCAGTAGACTTAATGCCCATAGGATTTGCAAACCTTCCCCTTCTTATCACACTAAAGTCAAGATGGGGCCCAGTCGAGAGCCCGGATGAACCAACGTAACCGATCACATCCCCTTGCCTCACCCTTGAGCCTTTCTTGAGACCTCTTGCAAACCTGCTAAGGTGCCCATAGCCGGTCTCATATATGTGATTGTGCCTTATCCTTATGTAGCGTCCATATCCTCCCTTCCATCCAATAAAGCTTATCCGGCCATCTCCTACAGACTCCACCGGTGTTCCAGCTGGCGCGGCATAGTCAACACCATAGTGGGGCCTGTAGATCTTCAAGATTGGATGAAACCTCTTTGAAGAGAAATAAGAGCTGATCCTCCTGTATCTTAGGGGAGATTTAAGAAAGGTCTTTCTTAGGCTTTTACCCTTTTTATCGTAGTAGCCTGATCTACCTTTAGAATCAGTAAAATAAAAGGATTCGTGAATCCTGTTCTGATTGACAAATTTGGCTGAAAGTACCCTTCCATGGCCTATACATTTCCTTTTCCTGTAATACTTGTCAAGAATTACCTGAAAAGTGTCTCCGGGTCTGATATCAACTAGAAAATCTATATCCCATGCAAAGATATCAGCAACCTCCATGATAGTGTCAGGGGGTATTCCCCTGTCGATTGCCGATTGGTAAAAGGAGTTGGAAACCTGACCATCAATTACGGTTGGGATTGTTATTCTCGGGGGAGAAATAAGGCTGGGGAAGAAATCACGGCCATTCCTGATAATACGGAGGGTTTTCTCTGCTGATAGGTGGAGTGAAACCTTTTCTACTCTTTCATTGCCTTTGTTGAGCCAGATGTCAACTGCTTGGCCTGTTCTGATCCTGGAGAGATCGAGGAATGGTCTAATGGCCTCATTTATCCTCATAATATCTTGAGGTGAGATGCCATATCCAGCCAAAAGCTCATAGAATGTTCTACCTTTCACAATGCATTCTCTTATCCTTTTGTGTTTTGAGAACCAACTGAGCCTTACCCCAAAATAGTCATTGTAAGTAACCGAGGGAGGGGCAATTGATTTGTCTGTGGCTGCCATATCCGCACTTGATCGGAAAAGAGAGAGCAAGACGACAAAGATCAAGATAACCGTGAAAGAAAGGAGAAAGATTCTGACCCATCTAAGCGTAGGCGCGGATTTATTGATCTTCCTGTTCAATGTTCTTTATCTTTAAAGGATAAGATAATTGCTTTTTACTTATTCTTAATATTTTGATAAAAATATTTGACATATTAATTTCTTTTGATTATTAAATATAAAAATTATAATATAAATATATTTAATTGTAAAACTTTACATTTAGAAAGGATACCTAATGGCTGATTACATATTTTGCCTGAGGAAGAAGAGCAATCCTCGAATGGATGTTAGAATATGCCAGGGAAAATGCCCTCTTAAAGAAGGGTGTGCGGAGTTTCTGGCCTATCAAAAAAGATCCGGCAATCAATCCCCAACTTTAAACGCGAGATCAATCATATCACCCGTTCTGAATCCCATGGCATCAGGGAATTGAACAATGCTCTCCGCTACGAGAAATGCCCTCTAACTATGGTAGAAATAGCACGATCAAATACAAACAACAAAGTTTTTCTATTGACAAACTGGGACAACTTTGTTTAATTCAGTCATGCGCATGACACAGAGAAAACAGCTGAGGGGAAAGTTGATTAGCATGAAGAAGTTACTTTTTGTTCTGCTAGGGTTCCTCATTTATTTGACTGCCTTTTCCCAGGTATCCGGCCTGGCACAGGAACCCAAGGATATATTATCTATTGAGGCCTATGATATGTTAAATACCGTTCCCAATACATATCTGATTGATGTTAGAACAAGGGCAGAATATCAATTGATAGGCCACCCACCAATGGCCTACCTCTTTCCTTACTTTTTTTTCACTAACAAACCCACAAAAAAAGGCGAGAACTGGACACATCAGTTCAATGATAAGAACAAGTCTTTTGTGCAAGAGATAAGTAAGAAATTTCAAAAAACCAATAACCTCCTCATACTGTGCAGGGATGGTGCCAGGAGCATCTTGGCAGCCAAGGAGCTTATTAAGAACGGCTTTAAAAATGTTTACAACGTAAAGGATGGTTTTGAGGGCCCTCTTTTTCCCTACTTTCAAGATGAGAATAAGCATAAATTTTACCGGCAACTTGCTAAGAGAAATAAGATCCCTGCGTACAATCATCGCCGTTTTTATGGCTGGCAGTGGTGGGGCCTTCCTTGGACCTATGACATAGATAGCAAATATATCTACCCACCTGATAAGACTCCAAAGAAAAAAGAGGAAAAGAAAAAGAAGTAGAGCTAGACCAGAGACCTAATAAAGGCCAAGGCTACGATCGTCTTGCTATCGATTATCTTATGGTTTCTGATCATCCCTAACACCTCTTCAAGGGCCAGGATCTCAAGGGATGATATCTCATTCACGTCAGTCTTTTTTTCCAACTTCTTTAGATCCCTGCCTGAGTAAAGGTGAATAAGCTCATTGGAGTATCCAATAGTAGGGGCATAGGTATATAGCCATTCGAGGGATTTTACCTCAAAGCCCGTCTCTTCCACCAACTCCCTTTTGATACATTCCTCAGGGCTCTCACCCTTATCAACCTTACCCGCAGGGATCTCGAGCATTTCCCTTCTCAATGCATACCTGTACTGCCTTACCATGATAATTTCATTGTCTGAAATAAAAGGTACAATCGCCGCGGCCTGCGGATGATCAACCCAAATCCTCTTGCTTATGCTTCCATCCTTTAAGCTCACCTCATCCAGATACACGGTGAAATTCCTTGTACCCAAGCTTGCCAGGCTTTGTATTTTTTGTTCCATAGAACAGTTCCCTTCCCCTTCTTAAACGCCCGGATCACCTTCCTTTAAGATTGAATCCACATTAGGATCATGATGATTAACCATTGCATCAACATCCCGGGTGATGACATTCAAGGTTCTCTCCATTCCTTTCACGTAGCCATCAAATTCCTCATCCTTAGCTTCCTTGGGGATGAGATACGGTTCCCATGCGTAGATGACTATCTTTGAGAATGGTCTTGGGATTATCATCTTATCCCATGCCTTTGCAAACATCCATACCTTGTCAGCAGACCAGGCCATGGGCATGAGATGGACACCTGATTTCTGAGCAATTCTGACAAGTCCTGGTTTGGCCCTCAAAGCTGGCCCCTGTGGACCATCGGCAACAGTGGCGGCAACCCTCCCCCCGGTGTGCAAAAACTCAACCATCCGTTCAGAACCTTGCTTTCCTCCCCTGGTTGACGAACCTCTAGCCGGAACAACGCCTACTTTCTTGGCAAAATCGGCGAGCAAATCTCCATCCTTGCTTGAAGAAAAGAGAACCATAGGGTGAAGAAAGCCATATTTAAAAAGGAAATAGACGGCGCATCTATGCCAGGTAGTTATAACAACCTTTCTGTTCCCAAGCAGAAACTCATCTATATATTCCTTATTTATATACTGAACCCTACAGGTAAAGATGATTACCCTTAGAACAAATATTGCCAGATAGGAGAGAAAACTCATCACATATCTCTTTGTGATTCTGATTCCCATACCTTACACCTCACATATCACCTTAGCTCCTACCAAACCCTCAATCTGTTCAATGAGATTCTGCCCAGCCATTATGCTGTACCGATTATGGGCAACTACCGTTGCCTTTCTGTCTCCATCAAGATTGATCCTAAATGTAAGTCGACATTCTCCTGGATATCTGGAGATAAGATCCCTTAACCTTGCCAGGCTGGAGCGGGTAAGCCCCTCCTGTGAAATGGGTATTACTATAGCCTTAATTGATTTTTGTCTTAGTGTTTCCAAAGCAACTATTTCCTGGGCCCTAATCTTCACGAGGTTATCGCCAGCCTCGGCCTCTCCTGTTATTAAGAGGGGCCTGTCATCACCCAACATGGATGCACATCTGGCAAAGACGTCTGGAAACACCACAACCTCGGCGTAGCCTCTCTTGTCCTCCACATTAATGACTGCCATCTTCTCCCCTCTTCTTGTCCTCTTAATCCGCATGCTGTTAACGACCCCGGCCAACCTAACAACCGATTTATCTTTAGTGGCAGAAAGATCCTGTGTCGTTGTGGTTGCAAATCGATCTATCACGTCTGCAAATCTATCCAAGGGGTGTCCCGTGATATAAAATCCGAGGGATTCCTTTTCCCTCCGTAACTTCTCATCATCCGCCCATTCATCAATATCTTTGAGCTCAACTATTGTCTCTTTTTCCCTGGATGGGGAAAGGTCAAACATATTCAGCTGGTTCGGGTCTTCGCTCATACCGCCAAAGGTGAGAACATCGTTCAGGGATGCAAAAAGTCTGGACCTAAAGAGACCAGTGAAATCAAAGGCACCGCACTGGATCAAGCCTTCCAATACCCTCTTGTTCACCTTTGATTTATCCACCCTTCTACAAAACTCCCTAAGCAACTCAAAAG
>DAOVGH010000007.1 GCA_030672485.1 Desulfobacterales bacterium
ATCAGGGAGAGATGTCCGAGTTGGCTGAAGGAGCGCGACTGGAAATCGCGTGTACTACCAAAAGTGGTACCGGGGGTTCGAATCCCCCTCTCTCCGCCATACATACCCCCAAAGAAAGAAATGGAGAAATGGAGTAATGGAACATACAAACCAAGAGCAATACTCCAGTACTCCAATACTCCAATAATAATTAATTATGTCTTACGAAGTCTTTGCCAGAAAATGGAGGCCTCAGTTATTTAAAGAGGTTACAGGTCAGGAGCACATAACAGAGACGCTTAAGAACGCCTTGCTATCTGATCGATTAGCGCATGCCTATCTATTCAGCGGCGCACGGGGTGTAGGCAAGACATCAGTTGCCCGAATCTTTGCTAAGGCCCTCAATTGCCTGCAAGGCCAGGAAGGAAATCCCTGCAACAGATGCACCTCATGTACTGAGATAACTAATGGTTCCTCCGTTGATGTCCAGGAGATTGATGGTGCGTCAAACAGGGGAATTGATGAGATACGGGACCTTCGAGAAAATATCAGATACCTTCCTTCTCATGACAAATATAGAATATATATTATAGATGAGATTCATATGCTGACCCTCCATGCATTTAATGCATTGCTAAAAACCCTGGAAGAACCGCCAGAACATGTCAAATTTATCTTCGCTACAACAGAACCTCATAAAATACCTTTAACCATACTATCCCGATGTCAACGATTCGATTTCAAGAGGATACCTATAGTTAAAATAGAAGAACAGATTAAAAGGATAGTAAAAGAAGAAGGGATAAGGATAGAGGATTCCGGCATTTCCATTATTGCAAGAGAGGCTGAAGGAAGCCTGCGTGATGCAGAAAGCCTTCTCGATCAGGTTGTCTCCTTTACCGGCCCAAATGTAGAAGACAACCAAATAACAGCCGTTCTGGGAATAATAGACAGGGATCTCATCTACAAGACATCGCAAGCTGTAATTGATGGTGATAGCAAATTATGCCTGGAGATAATAGACGAGATATACAGTTATGGTTATGATATCAAAGCGTTTTACCGAGAAATAATGGGTCAGTTTCGAAATTTAATCGTCTCCCTGATCTCTCAAGACCCCTCTCAAATCTTGGATTTACCGGATAATGAGCTGAAAGAAACAAAAAGACAGGCAACCCATGCAGGAATGGAAAGGCTCCTTCAATCACTTAACTTCCTTATCAATAGGGAAGTAGATCTTCGGTATACAAATAATCCCAGAATTGCGCTGGAAGCGATTTTACTTAAGCTCTCAAGACTGACGGAATACCTTTCGTTTGATGAGTTAATTAAGAAGATTGAAGCCATAGAAAAACGAATCAATAAAGGTATGGCAACAGAACCTAATAAGGATCTGGAAGCGGCTTTCAGTAAGAAAGAATATCCAGCTAAAGAAACGCATCTAGATGATGGTAAGAAATGGAGTGAGTTTTTGAGCTACGTAACTCCTAAGAATAGGGTGATTGCCAATGTATTAAGGGAATGGAAATCTTATACTATTGCTGGAGATACGCTGGAATTACCCTGCCGAGAAGGATCATTTACAGGAAGCTTTTTCGATGACCCTGAGCACTATGAACAGTTGGTTACCTATGTACAAGACTTCTTTCAGTCAAAGCTTAAGGTTGTATTCAAAAAGCAAAATGACCCCAAGGATTTAAAAAAAAGCTCCGGGCAGGATGGACTGCCTGACACGGTGAAGGATATAGTCAAAATATTTGAAGGCAAGGTAGTGAGCCAGGATTAAGATACAAAGAAAGTTAAAAGTGAGCTAGAATTTAAATGATTTACCTACTTAGTATCTGACCGAAGATCCTGTTTTTTCGGTTAAAAATTCGAAATCCCTGGCCCAGACCCCTGGCCCAGACCTGGCATGCCAAGATATGGTAATGAAAAGTGAGGCATTTATAAGCAGTGAAAGCAGTTGCATATCCACATCCCGTCGCGCCAGGGCAGGCTGGCATGCAAGGACTGAGTTCTATAGGTTTAATTTTCGGACTATTACAGCGACAACATTGTGTCCCGGGTAAGTCGCGCCAGGGCAGGCCGAAGCACGAAATCCGAAACAATGACCAAAATACAAATGTTCAAATTACAAAAACATCGGATTTCCAAAGGGTGAGTTTGAATTATTTTGATATTCGGATTTTGCCTGAACATGACTTTTCGTTCAGGCACTACTTAATTTTACGCACTTGTAACTTTAGGCACTTTAGACACTTGTAACTTTAGGCACTTTAGACACTTGTAACTTTAGGCACTTTAGATGCATCACTTTTTCTATAAGGAGGATGATCTTTACTGTGAGGATCTATCTGTAGCATACCTAGCTGAGCAGATTGGAACACCCTTCTACCTTTACTCCTACGCTACAATTAAGAGGCATTTCCAGGTTTTTAATAATGCTTTCAAAGGCTTAGACCACTTGACCTGCTTTTCTTTGAAATCCAACTCTAATCTTGCCATCCTGAGAGTCTTGTCCTTAGAAGGGGCAGGAGCAGATATAGTCTCGGGCGGAGAGCTGTTCCGGGCTCTAAAAGCAGGGATTACATCTGATAAAATTGTGTATTCCGGCGTTGGGAAGACACCGAAAGACATGGAGTTAGCGCTTAAATCAGATATTCTCATGTTCAATGTAGAATCAGACCAGGAATTACACACCTTAAATGGAATAGCAAAGGACATTGGCCGTAAGGCATCGATAGCCGTACGTGTAAGCCCTGATGTGGAACCAAAAACACACCCATATATTGTAACCGGGTCCAGTGAAAGCAAATTTGGCGTACAAATAACGAACTCCCTGAATACCTACGCAGTAGCCAAGCGGTTGAAAAATATCGATGTGAAAGGTATATCCTGCCACATAGGTAGTCAGCTTACAGAGATCGATCCCTTTGTAGAGGCCTTAAGAAAAGTAAAAGAACTTTTAGGAGAATTGAAAAAGATAGGGCTTGATATTAAGTTCCTTAATTTTGGGGGGGGTCTTGGGATAACCTACAATGATGAAAACCCACCTCATCCTCTAGAATACGCCAGGGCATTAAGGGAGACAATAGGAGAAAATAAATTCACCCTAATCCTCGAACCTGGCAGGGTTATCATTGGTAATGCTGGTATTCTGGTCACGAGGGTCCTCTATACCAAATCAACCGCAAATAAAAGGTTCATTATTGTGGATGCGGGGATGAATGACTTAATCAGGCCTACCCTATATAATTCCTTTCACGCTGTGCAGCCAGTAACCATGACCCACTCAAAAATGCTCACAGCTACTTTGGCAGGACCTATTTGTGAAACCGGAGACTTTCTGGCTAAAGACAGAAAGATGCCACCATTTAAACCAGGAGACTTAGTAGCTATAATGAGCGCAGGGGCATATGGTTTTTCTATGGCCTCAAACTACAATTCGAGGCCTAGGCCAGCGGAGGTAATGGTTAAGGGAAAACTCTTCTCTCTTATTAGGGCAAGAGAAACATATGATGATCTTATTAGCGGGGAGATGATTCCCAAGTTTCTTGAATAACACAATGCCTGAGAAGCATAGATTGTTGGAGGGGTAAAAATGGTGAGTGCTGTTGTTGCTGGTGCAGCAGGCAGGATGGGTGGAAGAATCATCCAGCTGATTCAAAAAAACGAAGATATCAAATTATGGGGTGCCTTTGAAAAACCAGGTCATCCTGCAATTGGCAAGGATGTGGGGGAGGTCGTCGGTCTTGGTAAGATAGATATTGACCTTAGAAGGGATATCAGCGAGGTAATGAAAGATGCGGATGTATTGATTGATTTTACTACACCAGAAAGCACCTTAAGTAATATCAGGTTTATCGCCAAGACCGGTCAGGCAACGGTCATAGGAACTACAGGTATTGCTGGTGAAAAGGAAAAAGAGGTATATCTGCTTGCCCAGAGAATCAGATGTGTTATGTCCCCCAATATGAGCGTGGGGGTCAATGTGTTGTTTAAGGTGGTTGAAGATGTATCAAGGGTTCTCGGCAATGACTATGATATGGAGGTAGTTGAGTCCCATCATAGGCTCAAAAAAGATGCCCCAAGTGGTACAGCAATGCATCTCGCTAAGATTCTGGCTGATTCAACCGGGAGAAACCTGGACACGGATGCTGTCTATGAAAGGAGAGGTTATATTGGAGTTAGAAGAGACGAAGAGATCGGTATTCAATCCATAAGGGCTGGTGATATAGTTGGTGAACATACTGTTATTTTTGCTGGAACAGGGGAAAGGATAGAAATTGTCCACAGGGCACATAGCAGGGACAACTTTGCAAGGGGTGCACTTTTGGCAAGTACGTGGGTTGTTAGACAACCGGTTGGTCTCTATGATGTGCAAGATGTACTGGGACTGAAGGAGAGAAAAAATTTTTGAACTAGCTGAAAGACTCAAGGAACTACCTCCCTACTTATTCAAGGAGATCGATCAAAAAAAGAAGCAGGTAGAGGCAAAGGGGATGGATATAATCGACCTTGGTGTGGGTGACCCTGATCTGCCCACTCCCCCTAAAATTATCGAGGCAATGATAAGCGCCGTCCAAGATCCGGCAAACCATCGTTATCCCTCTTATTCAGGGATGGAAGATTTCAAGGCCGCCGTAGCTGAATGGTACGAAGAGAGATTCTCAGTCGGGCTTGATCCAGAAACCGAGGTAATAGCCCTGATAGGGGCAAAGGAGGGGATAGCTCATATTTCCTCGGCATTTATAAACCCGGGCGACTTTGCCCTCGTCCCTACCCCCGCTTATCCAGTATATCATATCGGCACCCTTTTTGCGGGTGGAAGGCCCTATTTTACGCCTCTTTTCAAGGAGAATGGTTTCTTGGCAGATCTTGCTGCTATACCAGATGAGGTCGCCAAGAAGGCCAAAATGATATGGCTCAATTATCCTAACAATCCTACAGCAGCCGTGGCCGATGGTGGTTTTTTTGAAGAGGTTGTCGAGTTTGCCCACAAACATAAGATAATGGTATGCCACGATCTTACGTATAGCGAAATTGCCTTTGATGAATACAAACCCACGAGCCTTCTTGAAATTGAGGGAGCCAAAGATGTTTGTATAGAATTTCATTCCTTATCAAAGTCTTTTAACATGACCGGATGGCGGATCGGCTTTGCCACGGGAAACAAGGAGGCTGTGAGAGGGTTAAGTCTGATCAAGAGTAATGTTGATTCCGGTCTTTTTCAGGCTATTCAAATAGCTGGCACTATAGCCCTCAGGGCAGATAAGGAAAGCATCTTAGAGATAAAGGAAATCTATGCCCGGAGGAGAGACATTATGGTCAAGGGACTGAGGGACGCCGGTTTCAGAGTGACTCCACCGAAGGCCACGTTTTATCTCTGGGTCCCGGTGCCTCATCCCTCCACATCGATGGATCTGGCGACGAGGCTTTTGACCGAGGCAGGTGTAGTAGTAACGCCAGGCAATGGATTTGGTTATCCTGGCGAGGGTTATATAAGACTGGCATTGACCCAGGATGAGAACCGCCTGTTAGAGGCAACCGAGAGGATAAAGAACATCAGGCTATAATCTTGGAGGGCACCACCGCATATATAGGGATTGGATCAAATGTGGGGGATAAGCTTTTCAATTGCAGGTATTCTGTAGGTAGAATAAACCGATTGCGCGGATGTCATGTGACTGCCTGTTCAACAATATTCAAAACAGAGCCAGAGGGTGTTAGCGGACAAGACTGGTATGCAAACTGTGTTGCTCAGGTAACAATTACTCAACGTCCATCTCAACTACTAAAGGGCCTTATGGGCATAGAATCTGATATGGGGAGGATAAGGAAGAAAAGGTGGGAGACAAGAATAATCGACCTCGACATACTCCTGTTTGGTCAAGAGATAATAGAATCCGATGACCTGACAATCCCCCATCCTTTACTTCACAAAAGGCGGTTTGTGTTAGAGCCCCTATTTCAGTTGGCACCTGAGCTCATGCATCCTGTTCTTAAATTAACCATAAGCCAACTCTTGAACAAATTGCCAAAAGGGCCTTCTGTCGAGCCTTTGCATACCTTAGCAACGAAAAACATGCTAGAGTAGTTGAGATAATATGGATATCTTTTTTTCAGGCAGCGAAATGGGTTGGCAGCTTATGCAAAGATCTCTTTTGGAGTCTTAAAGGAGGGAGAATGAAATTCTTTATCGACACAGCAAACGTTGAAGAGATAAAAAAAGCCAATGAACTCGGCCTATTAGATGGCGTAACTACGAACCCTACACTTGTAGCAAGAGAGGGGAAGGATTTTGAGGAATTAATTAAGGAGATATGCGAAATAGTAGATGGTCCAGTCAGTGCAGAGGTGATAAGCGTTGAGGCAGAGGGCATGGTTAAGGAGGCAAGGCAACTGGCAAAACTTGCAGGTAATATAGTGGTGAAAATCCCTATGATAACCGAAGGGATGAAGGCCACCAAGATACTTTCAAGGGAAAACATCAACACCAATGTGACGCTGGTATTTTCACCCTTACAGGCGCTCATAGCAGCCAAAGCAGGCGCTACCTTCGTCAGCCCTTTTATCGGTAGACTGGATGATATAAGTAGCGTCGGCATGGGAATAGTGGGAGATATGGTAACCATATATGAAAATTATGGATTTGAAACAGAGGTTATTGTGGCAAGCATCCGTAATCCTGTGCATGTTCTGGATGCAGCCTTGATTGGTGCCCATATTGCCACAATTCCCTTTAAGGTACTCATCCAGCTAACCGAACATCCTCTCACAAAGATTGGATTAGAAAGATTTTTGGCGGATTGGAAGAAGATAAGGTAGGAAAATGTCTCTCTCCAAGTTGATCTTATCTGTTGCCATCATTGCAATACTCTTTTTTGGATATGCAGAGGCCGATATCTATCGATTCAGGGATAAAAATGGGGTCTGGCATTTTACCAACATTCGATCAGATCCGCGGTATCGCCTTTATATAAGGACAGGTAAATTAAAGGGAAAACAATACATTATTAATTATGATACAATAATTCATAAGGCCTCGGAACAATTCGGCGTA
Organism: Desulfobacterales bacterium; assembly: GCA_030672485.1. Classification (GTDB taxonomy): domain Bacteria; phylum Desulfobacterota; class DSM-4660; order Desulfatiglandales; family B25-G16; genus JABXJZ01. The sequence goes on from DAOVGH010000007.1 coordinate 7,043, forward strand.
GAGGCAAACCTGATAAAGGCCGTTATAATGGCAGAATCTTCTTTTGATCCCGATGCGGTCTCTGAAAGTGGAGCCCAGGGTCTGATGCAGTTGATGCCATCCACAGCAGACGATATGAGAGTCAATAATCCATTTGATCCGGAAGAAAATATCTTTGGCGGCACAAAATACCTTGGTTTACTCCTTAAAAGGTTTAAGCAGGATAAAAGATTAGCTGTAGCTGCCTATAATGTCGGTCCTACAGTAGTATCTAACCATAATTCTGTCCCTCCCATACCCCAGACCAGACGATTTGTGGAGAAGGTTATGAAATATTATATGGAATTCAGAAAAAAGAGGAATTAAGGGCTCTAATGATAAATAAAAATCAAGGCCAAATAAATAACCTGCCAAATACCCTGAGTACCATTAGGCTGGCCTTGATTCCAGTAGTGGTTATCTGCCTGTATTTCCCTGGAAGATTGGGGAGTTTCTTGGCCGCTTTATTTTTTGGGCTGGCTGCTATAACAGATCTTCT